>SBBH01000162.1 GCA_005239795.1 Planctomycetales bacterium | reverse complement strand
CTTCCTGGGCCTGCAGGAACAGCTCGTCTATTTCGACCCATGGCTGGCCGGCGTGGTGTTCCCGAGCCTCATCATCGCTGGCTTGTGCGCCATCCCCTTCGTCGACCGGAACCCCAAGGGGATGGGGTACTACACCTTGAAGGAGCGGCCATTCGCGATCGCTTTCTTCCTGTTTGGGTTTCTGATCCTGTGGGTGCTCCTGGTATTCCTGGGGACGTTCCTGCGGGGGCCGAACTGGAACTTTTTCGGCCCCTTTGAGACGTGGGACGTCCACAAGGTGCTGGTCTTGAACAACATCAACCTCTCAGAGTTCTTCTGGATCCGCTGGCTCGGGACGGGGTTCCCGGTCCTCTTGGAGGGGAGCGGCCACCTGCCTAGGATCGTCAACGCCGTCGCGCGCGAGAGCGTGGGGTTGGCCCTGGTCGCCGGATACCTGGTCCTGATCCCGCCGATCCTGGCGAAGACCTTCTTGAAGCGGTTCTACGCGGGGCTGGGGTTCATCCGCTACAACATCGTGATGAACCTGACTTTGATCATGATGCTGCTTCCCATCAAGATGGTCCTGCGGTGGGTCTTGAACCTTAAGTACATCGTCGCGATACCGGAGTACTTCTTCAACATCTGAAGGAGTGAGAACGGTGATTCAAGTCGCCAGTCGCCAGTCGCCAGTCGCCAGTCAGCGGGTCAGAGGGCGTTCCCGCTGGCGAGCCGCACTTTTGGCTTTTGACTGGGGACTGGGGACCGGGGACCGGGGACTTCTTCCATGACTCAGGAAGACCGAAACCCCCAGGGGTATTTCTACGCGACGGACCTCATCAACTGGGTCTTTTTCGCGTCGAGCCTCATCCTGTTGGGGCTCGTCTTCTGGATGGTCTGGCTTGACTGGAAGGGGTTCCGCGACTGGAAGGACTACCAGGGGGAGTTTCAAGAGATCGAGGCGGCCCGTCTGGCCCAGGCGCGCGCCGAAGCCGTGTCCAAGATCGATCCGGCCCGCCGCGAGGAGCTTAACACCAAGGAAAAGGCCGCCCGCAAGGCCTTAAAGGGAAAGCGCGCCGAATACGACGCCGCCCTGAAGGAGTTTTTGGCGGTCGAGGCCCAGCGCTACAAGGCCGACCAGGTCTACAAATTCACGCGCGCCGAGATCGACAGCGTCCGGTACGACTACGAGGAGGCGGCCCGGGGGCGCGCCAATCCGGAGGCGGCCGCTCCCTTGAAAGCCAAGCTTACGCAGACTGAAAAGAAGGCCGAGGAGCTCAAACTCGCGCTCGAGGCGATCGAGGCGAAGCACAGCGCCGCCGACGCCAAGCGTCAGGCGCTTCTCTCGGACGTCGCCGCGATCGAGAAGGAGCGCGAGGCGCTTTTCGCGGAGGTGGACAAGATCGACCGGGCCCTGGCGCTTGTGGCTCCCACGCCGCTCAACATCGCCCGGAACGCCCCGCCTCTCGATGTCGTCGATCCCACCATCAAGATCAAGCAGGTGGTCCTCTCGGAGCTCGGCGACGACTACCACTTCATGAACGTCCCGAAGGTCGACCGGTGTATCACCTGCCACGTGGCGATCGACCGGAAGGGGTTCGAGAACGAGCGGCATCCCTTCCGGACCCATCCGCGCCTGGACCTGTACCTCGCCGACAGCTCGAAGCACCCGATAAATAAGTTCGGGTGCACCGTCTGCCACGGCGGGCGCCCCCGGGCGGTCGAGTTCACACGCGCCAACCACACGCCGGCCGATGAGACGCAGGCTGCGCTCTGGCGCGAAAAATATGGCTGGCACCCCGACCTCGAGGGGCACGAGTGGGAGCACCCGATGCTCCCCAAGCCCTTGATGCAGGCCAGCTGCTACAAGTGCCACAAGCAACTGGACGAGATCGCCGGCGCCGAGGTTTTGAACCGTGGGCGCGCGAGCTTCCAGCGGTTCGGATGCTACGGGTGTCACATGACCGAGGGGTTCGAGGATCCGCCGCCGGTGGGGCCGGACCTCACGCACCTCGCCTCAAAAACCACTCCCGACTGGGCGCACGCATGGATCGAGAACCCCAAGGCGTTCCGGCCCGAGACCACGATGCCGCAGTTTTTCGGCCTGACGAATTCCTCCGGCGAGGAGGACCGGAAGCGCGACCACGCCGCCGTGGACGCGGTGGTCGCCTATCTCTTCCACTTCTCGGGCCGCCACGACTACCAGGGCCAAGGTCAGGGAATCCCCGCCGGCGACGCCGAGAAGGGGAAACAGGCGTTTCAAACCTTGGGGTGCCTCGCCTGCCACTCGGTGGGGGAGTTGAAGCCGGGGACCCCGTCCAAGCTCTACGTTCCCGATCTTTCGCGCATTGGCGACAAGACCTCCCCGGAATGGATCTTCCATTGGATCCGGAACCCGCGCCACTACTACCCCGACAGCCGCATGCCGAGCCTGAGGCTTTCGGAGGTGGAGGCCGCCGACATCACCGCGTACCTCGCGACCTTGAAGGGGGGGGCTCCCCAGGCGGTTCCTGAGCCGCCGGCCCCTGCAGTCGCGGCCGCCGCGCGGGAGTTTCTTGCCGGCCGATTCACCGCGTCCGAGCTCGAGAGCCGCTACGGCGAGATCCTCTCGGAGTCGCTCGCCAAGACCGTCGCCCGGATCGTGATCGAGGAGTCGGAAGGGTTTTTGGCGTTGGCCTTGGGGGAGGCGCGACTCGCCCAGATCGAATCCCTGAAGGAGCGGATGTTCGGGGAGATCGCTTCCGACTACGACGCCCGGATGGGGCCCGGCGACGCGCGCCGCTACGCCGGCCAGCTGGTGCGCGCCCGCCAGGAGCTTCCGCGCGTGGCGGACGCAGCCCTGCGCGAAAAGCTCCAGGCGCTCGTGGACGAGGAGAAGCGCGGCCCCTACCGCCACTTCGAGGGGTCGGCGCTGACACGGGCCATGAAGGACCAGGTGGCGACGCTTTCTTTCCGGCAGGTTGTCGAAAAGGTACAAGGGGTCTGGAGCGGGGCGGGGCTCTGGACGCCGGCCGTGGAGGGGGTCGTCGCGCACGTGACGCGCCGCTACAACGAGGAGATCGCGCGCTTGGAGTCCGAAAGCCCCGCCCGGCGGGAGCGTTTGTTCCTGGGCGAGCGGACCCTGAGCCACTACGGATGCGCCGGGTGCCACGCGATCCCCGGCGTTCCGCGCGGTTTCGGGATCGGTGTGGAGCTCACTGGGTCCCAGGCGATCGGCTCGAAGGACGTCCACCGGCTCGACTTCGGGTTCGTGCCGATCGAGCACGCGCGCTGGAACTTCTTTATCCAGAAGCTCGTCGACCCGCGGATCTACGACATGATCTTTCAGGCCTCTCACGGCGGCTCTGGCGGCCGCGGCGCCCCCCATGGAAAAGAAAAGGGGGAGCCGGCGCCGACGGCGGCCCTGCCCATGGGTGCGCGCGAAAAAAAATTCCTCGACAAGCTCCGGATGCCCAATTTCAACATGTCCGTCGACGAGGCCCGCGCGATCGCGGCGTTCCTCTCGGGGATGGTCAAGGATCCGGTCCCGGCGTCGTATCTTGCGGCCCTGGGGCCCGCGAAGGCGGTCGTCGAGGAAGGGGAGAAGATCATCAACCGCTTCAACTGCGCGGGATGCCATGTGCTGGAGGAGGCGCACCTGGTCTTGGACTACGAGGAAAAGGACCCCGCCACGGGCCGTAAGCTCGTCCACCGCGTGACGGTGCCGGGCGATCTCCTCTCCTATGTGGACGAGGACGAGGAGAAGACGATCGAGGAGTTTAAGCCGAACGCCGGAGTGCATCTGGGGGGTTACGTTCTCGACGGCTCACGCCCGACGTCGGAGTTGAAGGCGCTTTCGGGGAACCCCCGTTTCGTGGCGCTGACGCCGGCGCGCGGCGGGGGGCTCGGGAAGAACCTGGCGGCGCTCTATCCCGACGGGGACGGCAAGTTCGACCCCGTGAACCAGGGCCCGCCGGTCCTCGAGGGGGAGGGGCGCAAGGTCCGCCCCGAGTGGCTGCAGACGTTCCTGAAGTCGCCTGATGAGATCCGCCCGAACGTCTGGGTCCGTATGCCCACCTTCCCCTTGACGCCGCGGGAGCTGGGGGTCCTCTCGCAGTACTTTGCCTACAAGGAGGGGCTCGGGCATCCCTTGCCGCCCGTGCCGGCGCATCCGGTCCAGTCCCCCGAGTATCTTGCCGCGCATGCCGATCGGATCGAGAAGGCCGGGAAATTCTTCTGGGGGGCGACCGACGCGAGCGCCAACTACTGCGTGAAATGCCACATCGTGGGCGAAGGGAAAATCCATACCCCGCCGCCGGAAAACGCCAAGACCCTGATCGAGAAGAAGGCCTGGGCGCCCGACTTTGAAAAGATCCCCGAAAGATTGCGCCCCGACTGGATCCTCTCCTGGATTAAGGACCCCACGAAGATGCGCCCCGGCACCAACATGCCCACCTTCGACTGGAGGGAGATGGAGGCCCAGTACGGTTTCAATGAGGAAGAGATGCTCGCCTTCATCCTGAATTTCCACAAACTGGGCGGGAAGCCCGTGCAAGCCGCCCCTTCCCCACAGTAGGAAGTTGGGAAAGGGGCCCCCTAAACGCCAAATGCCAAACAAGCACCCAAACGGATAAACGACAAAATGAAACCCTTCTCAAACGAGGGCAACACCTGGGGCGCCACGCTTTGCTTTGGAGATTCATGGGGTACGATAGGTCGTGCGGGAAATCTTATCTTGGGACGGCGGCCCGCCGAAGGGACCACGTAGCGCGCAACGAATCCTCATTTGGGTTGCGGCGGGGGTTTTGATGCTGGGTCTCGTCTGGTGGCTGGCCGAGAGAGATCCCCCGGGGGCGCAAAAACAAAAACACAAACAAAAGCAAAAACCCGCCGGCTCCGCGCAAACGGCGGATCCCAAACTGATCGTCCCGCGCGCCGTCCTGCAGGAAGATCCGGACGCCCCTCTTGAGGAAGACACTCCCCCGCCGATGAGCGAAGACGAGATCCGTGCCGCCCTCATGGGTCGGATCGAGATCGAAGAAGAAGAGGGAAGCTGTTCCTCGCGGTAGGTTTGTCCGTCTCGGCGCGATTTGAAGGAGTTTGTTATTTGACGTCAACAGCGCATAGGGGTATAGTCTCGTTCTGATGTCGCGCGCCGCTTTTCAAGGGCATCACCATCACCCCCTGAGGGTGGCTGGCTGATGGTTTGACTTTTAAGTTTAGGAAAACGAAAACCATTGACGCCGGCCCCCCGAGGTCGGCGTTCGTATTTTATGGCCGCAGTTTCGGTGGGGGGAAGGGGCGAAAGGGGGAAGGGAGGAGTGGTCGAATGTGGAGAGTCCGGCGCATAACGCGTGACGCATGACCGGCAGCGGATGGAGGAGCCTGTGAAAGGAAGAAAAGGTGCAATTCGGCTGGCGCTCCCGAAGGGGCGTATGCAAGAGGGGGTTTTTTCGCTCCTGGCCGATGCCGGGATTCGCGTCGCCGCGGGGAGACGCGCCTACCGGCCGACTGTCTCCCTGGCCGGCTACGAAGCGAAGATCCTAAAACCCCAGAACATCGTCGAGATGGTCGAGCTGGGCTCGCGCGACATGGGGTTTGCCGGGGCGGATTGGGTGGCTGAGCTCGGCGCGCGCGTCACGGAGATTTTCGACACCAGGCTCGATCCGGTGCGGCTTGTTGCGGCCGCGCCGGCCGGGATCCTGGTGCGTGGAAAACTGCCGCACCGGCCGCTCGTCGTGGCCTCCGAGTACGAAACGCTTTCCCGGCGGTGGATGCGCCGCAGGAAGCTCCAGGGGACCTTCGTGCGCTCCTATGGGGCCACCGAGGTCTTCCCTCCGGAGGACGCCGACGTGATCGTCGACAACACCGCCTCAGGAGCGACGCTCGCGGCCAACAACCTTGCGATCGTCGACGAGGTGATGGCTTCCTCGACGCGCCTCTACGCCAACCCGCGGTTTCTCGCCACGCGCGCCGGCCGGGAGGCGGCGGATCGCCTGACGATGCTTCTCGCCTCCGTTCTCGAGGCGCGCGGGCGCGTCATGCTCGAGGTGAACGTCTCGGCCGAACGCCGCGAGGCGGTGGTGGGGGCGCTCCCCTGTATGCGCGAGCCCACCATTGCGCCCCTGCACGGCGGGGCGGGGTATGCGGTGAAGGCCGCAGTGCCGAGGGAAGACCTCCCGCGGCTCATTCCGGAGATCAAGAAGAGGGGGGGGAGCGACGTTGTCGTGACGGTGCTCGCCCAGATCGTGCCATGAACAGTCTCACGAAGAGTGAAATTTGTCATGAGTCATGGTGGGTCATGCGTCATGAGAAGAGAAAAAGCGGAACCTGGTTTCGGCAGGCGCCTGTCGCCTGTCGAACCAGCAGGAGGGCACGGAGATGACCCGTTGTCGTTCGACGTCCTTCGTGCCCTCGTTAGGCGTGAAGGCATTCAAGCCGTACGTCGTTCCGCGCTTGGAGACGCCGCTCGACCTTTTTCTGGACGGGAATGAGGGGGCGGTGCCGCCCGTCTCGCTCCTTTCGGATCTGGCGCGCCTGGGGCCGGAGTTGATGCGCCGTTATCCGGACGCACGGGCTCTCGAGGCGATGCTGGCGGCGCGTTTGGGGGTGGCTCCCGAGCAGGTGATCGTCACCGCCGGCGCCGACGACGCGATCGACCGCGCCTGCCGGGCGGTCTTGGCCCCCGGCCGCGAGATGATTCTTCCCGTCCCCACCTTCGAGATGTTCGAGCGCTACGCGAAGCTCGCGGGAGGGGCGATCCGAAAGATTCCCTGGCTCACGGGGCCGTACCCGACAGCGGCGGTGCGCCGGGCCGTGAGTGCGCGTACGGCGCTCGTCGCGGTCGTGAGCCCTAACAATCCCACGGGGGCCGTGGCGCGCGCTGGCGATCTGGCGCGCCTGGCGGCCGCGGCGCCCGGGGCGCTTCTCGTGGTGGATCTCGCTTACGCGGAATTCGCCGATGAGGACCTTACGGCGGCGGCCCTCGCGCTTCCGAATGCCGTCGTGACGCGGAGCTTTTCGAAGGCCTGGGGGATGGCGGGTCTGCGGGTGGGATATGCCGTCGGCCCCGCGCCGGTGATCGGCTGGATGCGCTCAGGCGGCGCCCCGTACGCGGTCTCGCGCCCCTCCCTGGCCATCGCTGCCGCACGCTTGTCCATGCCGGAGGCCCAGGCCGACATGAAACGGTTCGTCAAGAGGATCCGAAGGGAGCGGGAGGGGCTCTCCCGCGTCATCCGCCGGTTGGGCGGCGAGCCCTTCCCATCTCAGGCGAATTTCGTTTTGGCGCGCTTCAAAGGGAGTGTCTCCGAATGGGTGCGCGAGGCGCTCGCGGGACTCGGGATCGGCGTGCGGGCCTTTCCGGAGAGGCCGGATCTCGCCGGATGCCTGCGGCTCAGTTGTCCGGGAGAGCCCAAGGCGTTCGCGCGCCTTTCGGCGGCCCTCGAGACGGCGCTCGCCCCCCAGGCGCTCCTCTTGGACATGGACGGTGTGCTGGCCGACGTCTCCGGTTCCTACCGTCAGGCGATCGCCCGAACCGCCGCGTCGTTTGGCGTGCGTTTGACAAGAGCCCAGGTTTCGGCCGCGAAGCGCGAGCCGGATTCCAACAACGATTGGGAGGTGACACGGCGCTTGATCCAGCGCCGCGGCGCGGCCCCGAGCCTCGCCGAGGTGACGCGGCGTTTCGAGGCGCTCTATCAAGGGGAAGGGACCGCCGCTTCGCCGGGATTGCGCTCGGCAGAACGGTTGATCCCCGACCGGACGCTCCTGGCGCGCTTGGCGCAGCGGGTGAAACTCGCCGTCGTGACGGGCCGCCCCCGGGCCGACGCCGCGCACTTCCTCAAGGCAACGGGGATCGACAGGTTCATCGCGACGTGCGTCTCCATGGAGGACGCGCCGCCCAAACCCGATCCGGCGCCGGTCCGTCTGGCCTTAAAGCGGCTCGGCGTCAGGCGCGCCTGGTTTGTGGGAGACGCCCCCGACGACATGCGCGCGGCGCGCGCGGCGGGGATCGTGCCGGTGGGATTCGTCGCCCCCGGCGAGGCGGCCGACGAGATGAAGGCAGCCCTGGCGCGGGCCGGGGCGGGGCGCGTGGTCAGGACATTTGGGGAATTGGAGGGGTTCTTGACATGAGTGACCTTGAAAGGCGTGCCGACGCAGGGCGCAGGACCGAAGAGACGGCCGTCGACGTCTCTCTTTCGCTCGACGGCCAGGGGCTCTCCGAGGTCCGGACCGGGATCGGTTTCCTGGATCACATGCTGTCGGCGCTGGCCCGCCATGCCCGCTTCGACCTAAAGCTTGCCTGCACCGGGGATCTCGGGATCGACGACCACCACACCGCCGAGGACTGCGCCCTGGCTTTGGGAGAGGCGATCGACAAAGCTCTGGGAGAGCGTCGCGGCATCCGCCGTTTCGGCGCAGCCTATGCGCCGCTGGACGAGGCTTTGGCGCGCGCCGTCGTGGACTTGGTGGCGCGTCCTTGGGCGTCGGTGGATCTGGGCCTGCGCCGGGAAAAGCTGGGGACGCTCGCCTGCGAGAACGTCGCCCACGTGATCCGGTCGCTCGCGATGGCGGCCCGGGTCACGGTACACGTTGATGTTCTCAAGGGGGAAAATGATCACCATCGCACGGAGGCGGCGTTCAAGGCGTTGGCGCTGGCGCTCCGCCAGGCGCTCGCGCGCGACGGTTCGAATCACATTCCCAGTACGAAAGGAAGGATGTAATGATGTTTTCCTTCATCTTGCTTGGCTTTTATTGGGATTTTGGATTTTGGGTTTCATTGGGATTTTGGATTTTGGGTTTGGGATTTCCGGGAGGATCGTGCTGATGGTCTCTACGGAGGTCATGGTGGTGCGGACGGGAACCGCGAATCTCGCCTCGGTCCTGGCGGGGTTTCGCCGCGCTGGAGCCCAGGCG
>SBBH01000016.1 GCA_005239795.1 Planctomycetales bacterium | reverse complement strand
GCCCCCCCGGCGCTCGCGCGCCGGGGGGGTCAATATTTTCTATTTCATCCGCCCCCACGTTATTGTTTTGGCTGTGAACAAAATTTGCTCTCAGATGTTCTAGATCACAGAGAACACGTCGTCACGGCCCGAGCGTGATGATCCAAGGAGGAGTCTTTTGAAGATTAAGGTTCCTGAGCCGGCGCTTTTCCTGTTTCCGATTCTTTCCCTTTCAGGAGTTTGCGCGGAAGAGTCCGCCCCCAAAGCTCCGGGGCCGATTGACGCGCCGCACAAGCGCAAGGACGCTCAAGATTTGCGCGAAGAAATTCAAGCTCTTGTGCTTCGTCTGGGAGATGATGACATCAGGTGACGAGATCAGGCGTTTCAACGTCTTTTAACGCTGGGAACCCAAGATTCCGATCTGGTGTGTTCCCTCCTACCCGAGGAGGCCGCCGACGTGGAGGTGTGGAGGCGATGCCAAGATCTCCGTCGGCTGATCGACAAGATGAATCCGGAACGTGCGGCGTTCCGGATCGCCGGGGAGGACCCGGAACGCCGGAAAGTCATCATGGAACTTTTCCAAACGCCGACCCCTGGGACGTTCTACTGTCTCGCAAAAATCTTTTGGGGGAACAAGGAGGCATTCAACCGGATCCTTGATCTTTCAGGGATTAAGGAGCGCGCCCAGAAGATGCTAGTCAAGACTATTGATTCCCAAAATTCCAACGAGCAACATGAGGAACGGAGATTGCTGTACGCGGCCAGGACAGTCTGGACGCTGTTCGAGAACCCAACCCAGGAGGTTTTTATGCGTGGGGTGTCTGTGGTCGGCGAGAATGATGTAACTGCCCCATGGGTCGGGGACATCGCCTGGGTCATGGCGCGTTTTCTCGATCACAAGGACCCCGGCGTACGCATAGGAGCGCTTAAAATCCTACAAATTTGTGACGATGGATCCGAAGCGGTGGATCGGGACATTGTGGCGCTTCTGGAAGATCCGGACATGTGCATCAGGTCGGAAGCGATCGAGACCGTGCGCCAACGTAAGACCGCCAAGGCGGCTTCAGAAAACACCCCGGCCAAAGACGACTGGAGAACCCTCACCGGAATAATCAGGGTCGGCCGCTTCTCATCATCCTCTCGGAGCCCTCAGCGCTTGGCCGCCTTATTTTGGGAGCGTTTCACGAAGCGTGGCCCGGATGCAAGGCGCGGCGGCGAGGTCGTGTCTGCAGTGCGACACCCCGAGCCCGGCCGCAACGCCGCAGACGGGCCGCGATGCGTGAAACGCATTGCCCCGCTAGGATTCGAACCTAGATACCCAGATCCAGAGTCTGGTGTCCTACCGTTGGACGACGGGGCAGACAGGCCGGAAACGGCGCGAGTCTAGCAGAAGGCCCAATCCCTGAAAATCAGAAGACGCGCGTCAGGCCGACCGCCACCTGGAGATCGGGAGTCGGATCGGTCAAACCCAGCCAGAGTCCCGCGTCGACCGACATCCCGCCGACGGTGGGGAAGCGAACCCCCCCGCCGAATTGCGCCAGGTCGGTATGGTCATTGTCATCCGGATTTTCCTGCCACGCGAGATCGGCATAGCCGACGCTCCCCTTGGCGAAAGGGCGCGACAACCCCAAGCGCAAGAGGAGCGCACTCTCAACGTTCTCGCCGACTGGCTCAAAGGTGTCGTCATACCAAACGACGCCGAAGTTCCCGTGGATCGCGACCTCATGCGCCTCGAGGTCCTGGGTGGTGTTCAAGGTCACCTCCGCCGTGCGGTCATAAATCTCGAACTTTTTGGCGGACCTTCCGAAGCGCGGATAAAAAGCGAACGAAAACGACAGTGCATCCACGGGGCTTTCCCACTCGAAAAAGAGATGCTGTCCGATGTCAACCTCTGCATACAGGCGCAGATCCGAAAAACCGGTCTGGCTGTCGCCCGCAGGCGGATCGGAAGCGATAAAGGGGAGCCCGGCCCCCAGCTCGAATCCCCCTTCGAACCCGCGGGAATAACTGAGCACATATTCTTGCACCTCGGGGCCGTCGTCCTCCTCCCAGAAGGCCCCGCCGCAACGCAGCTGCGTTGCGCGAGGAGGGAGGGTCCACCCGTCTTCCGTTTTCTGGGGGAATTCGTCGACGCCCGCACCCCAGACAGAAAAGACCAATAGGGTCATGAGACATGGGACATGAGATACGAGACGGCGCCCAGCCGGCATCGCCCTCCGGCTCGTCGAGCTTCCTCTCATGACCCACGACTCACATCTCATGACTGCCTCTACGGCAGATCCAGCGTCCGGATCCACGCTTTCCAGCGGCGGATCGCCTCCTGGCGGCTCAGGCGCGGCGCGTTGGGATCGTAGTTGAAAAAGTTCTCCGAACGCCACTGGTCATGCCCCGGGTCGTTCTGAAACGCCTCGACGACTTTTTTAAGAAGCGCGAACACTTCGTGGCGCATCCGGAGACTCTCGTGATCCAAGTATTTGACGAAAATCGGGATTGTCACCCAGTCCTCGATCGCATTGATGTCGTCGGCGAGCCTCGCGCGAGCCTCGGCCTGGCCTTCTTCGTAAAAGGCTTTCGCGCTGGCGCGGGCCACCTCAGGCGCCTCGAGAACCCCGGAACCCAGATAATGGTTCAGACGGTCCTCCAGGCTCCCCGGCGTCACGACACGCGCATAACGCGTGCGGGCCAGCACATCCCTCAAGCGGCCCAGGGTCTTTTCGATCGAACGCGTGTCCCGGAAAAGAGACGGGTCATTCGGATCCCTCTCGAGAACATGCAGAAGCTCGTACACCCAGGTGTGGAGCTCCGGCGTGAAGATCTCCCACTCGAAAAGGTCGAGGCGGAAGATCTCGTTGACGGTGAAGACCCCGAGCGTGGCGACGTAAAGCACGAGCCCAGCGAAAAGAGCGCGGTCGCGCCGGGTCGGCCCGGAAGGCAGGGAAGCCTGCGGCGCCGGCGCCCCGCTCGCCGCCTGATTCATGGACTCCCCACCGTCTCATCCTTCTCCTCTTCATGGATGATTCGGATCGCCTCCTCAGGTGTCGCCGCCTTCTTGAGGCGGTCGCGCATCCCGGCGTGGCTCAAGAGCCGGGCGATCCCCGCCAACGTCCGGACGTGGAGAGAGAAACGCTGGCGAGGGATCACAATCAGAATGATAATCTGGGCGGGAAGGCCGTCCAAGGACGCGAATTCCACCCCCGTGCGCGAGATCCCCAAGGCGCAGACCATGTCGTCTACCTCGTCGATCGAACCGTGCGGGATCGCGATCCCATGCTCCATGCCGGTCGAAAGCGCTTTTTCCCGGTCCATGACCGATTTCAAGGCCACGCTCCGAAGGTTGGCAGGCAGGACCTTCGAAGCGATCATGCAATCAATGAGTTCCGTGATCGCCTCCTCCTTCGTGGAAGCCGCCAGATCGCATATCAACTGGTCGCGCCGCAGAACGTCGCTGAGCTTCATCGCAGGAAAGAGGCCCTGTCCCCCGCCGCCTTCGAAGCCGCCGCCAGCACCGCCCCCCCGTAGCCAAAGGGATAAACCGTAAGGAAGGCCAAGACCGCCAGAAGAATCCCGGGCACAAACCCCACGACGACGCGGCGCCCCTCCGGCGCGGGCTCCTCGATCCACATTTTCTTGATGATGTAGACGTAGTAGTAAAGAGAGATCACGCTGTTGAGAAGCGCCGCGAGCGTGAGAAGGAGAAACTTCCAGCTCCCCATCTCCACGAGCGCCGTAAAAAGGTACCATTTTCCCAAGAACCCTGCCGTCGGCGGAAGGCCCACGAGCGACACGAGAAAGATCGACATTGTCGCTGCCAGGAACGGCTGTTTCCATCCGAGCCCGGCGTAGTCGGCGTCGCTGTCGCGTCCGGTGGCGTTGGAAACAAGCACCACCACATGGAAGGCTCCAAGCGTCATCAGGAAATAGACGACGAAATAAAAGAGAATTGAGGAAACGCCCGAGGCGGTCGCCGTCGTACAGGCGGCCAGAAGGTAGCCCGCGTGTCCCACGCTCGAGAATGCCAGAAGCCGCTTGAGGCTCCGCTGGCCGATCGCCGAGAGGTTTCCGACCGTCATCGTGAGAACCGCCAGGACCGCCAGCATCTCCCGCCAGGGAATTGCGGCGGCCTCAATCCCTCCTCCTCCGGGAGCGGCCTGGGCGCCGACAGAGAAGAGCACGCGCAAGAGAACGGCGAATCCCGCCGCCTTCGACCCAATGGAGAGGAACGCTGTGACGGGGGCCGGCGCCCCTTCGTAGACATCGGGCGCCCACATGTGAAAAGGGACCATCGCCACCTTGAACCCCAATCCCACCAGCATGAAAAGAAACGCCATGAGCGCCGCCGGCGAGCTGGCCGTGCCGGCGAGCCCCTGGCCCACGAGCACGAGGTCCGTCACGCCGGTGAAACCGTAGAGGATCGAAATCCCGAAGATCATCGCGCCTGAGGCCACCCCCCCGTAGATGACATATTTCAGGGCTCCTTCGCTAGAACGGGGGTTGTTCCGGATGTAGCCGGCCAGGATGTAAGAGGCCTGGCTCAACATCTCGACAGCCAGATAGACCATCACGAGATCCCCGGCGGAAGCCATGAAACACATCCCCAGGGTTGCCGCCAGAAGCAAAAAGTGGTACTCGCCGTGACGCGCGCGGCTGATCTCCGAGGAACGATAGCCGATCACGACCGCCCCCGCGGCCGCCAGACAGAAGATCAGCTTGAAGAAGGACGCCGTCGAATCCGCCACGAACATCCCCGAGAAAAACCCCGCCGCGGCGCTCGGAAGGGGCGCGGCCGCCGCAAGATTTTTGACGATCTGAGAGGCGGCCAGAGTCACGCCGGACAAGGCGAGCCACCCCGTCAGGCGCCGCTCCGCGGGACGAAAGAGAAGATCTAGAACCAGGACAAGCCCCAGCGTCACCGCGAGAGTGATCTCGGGAGCGATGGCATCAAGATCCGCAAGGGTCAGCATGCCCGACTACCCTCCCACCACCATCCCGCGCAGGGATTCGACCGACGCACGGATCAAGTTCAGGACCGGCATCGGGTAAACACCCAAAAAAATCACAATCGCCCCCAGCGGCGCCAGCGTAAAAATCTCGCGGCCGTTGATCTCCGGAAGGTCCTTGTACTTCTCATTCAAGGGCCCCAGGAAGATCCTTTGGAGCGACCAGAGCATGTAGCCAGCCCCGATCACGATGCCGCCGACCGCTAGGACCGCGTACAGGCGCGTCGCTGGATTCTGGAACGACCCCAGGAAGACCATCGCCTCGCTCCAGAAACCAGAAAGCCCCGGAAGCCCGATCGCCGCGAACCACGCCAGCGTCGTGATCCCCATATACCGGGGGACCTGGACGCCCAGGCCCCCGAAGCCGGCGATCTCCCGATGGTGCGCCCGGTCATAGACGACGCCCACCAGCAAGAAGAGCATGGCCGTGATCGTGCCGTGGTTGAACATCTGAAAGAGCGCACCGTTCAAGCCGGCGTCGGTGAAGCTCGCCATCCCAAGAAGGACATACCCCATATGGCTCACCGAGGAGTAGGCCACCATCTTCTTAAGGTCGGTCTGCGCCATGGCGCAGAATGCCCCGTACAGGATGTTGACGACGCCCAACCCCGCCAGGATCCAGGCGAAGGCCAGCGTCGCGTCAGGGAGGATCGGATAGCTGATCCGGAGGATCCCGTAGGTCCCCATCTTGAGGAGCACGCCCGCCAGGATCACGCTGATGGGCGTCGGCGCCTCGACGTGGGCGTCGGGAAGCCACGTGTGGAACGGGAAGACCGGCACCTTGATCGCGAACCCAATGAAAAGTCCCAGGAAGAGAAGCATCCGGTAAGAGACATCGATCTCGGTCCCGATCACGGGAATCCTGAAAGCCACCAGCATCGGGTTGTCCCGCAACATCCCCGTGTGGGTCGTCTGGTCCGCGAGCTTGACGATATCGAAGGAGCGGTGCCCGTCAACCGCCGAGCCCCAGTAGAAGGCGAGGATCACCAAAAGCATCAGCACCGATCCGGCCAGGGTATACAGGAAGAATTTGATCGCGGCGTACTCGCGGCGGGGTCCGCCCCAGACACCGATCAAGAAATACATCGGCAGAAGCATCACTTCCCAGAAAACGTAGAAGAGGAAAAAGTCGAGGGAGACGAACACCCCCATCATCCCGGCTTCAAGAAGCAGGAACATCGCAAAGAAACCCTTCACCCCCTTCTCGATCCCCCACGAGGCGAAAATACACAGGAAAGACAAAAGCGCCGTCAGAAGAACCATCGTGACCGAGAGGCCGTCGACCCCCACGTAGTATTCGATGTTGTAGGCGGGGATCCAACTCGTGCGCTCCACGAGCTGCATGGCGCCAGAGGCGCGGTCGAACGCGCCATAAAGCCAGACGGCCAACACCAGAGGGATCGCCGCGAAAAAGGCCGAGATCCACCGGATGGCCGACACCGCCCCGCGCGGCAGCGCAAGCACCGCCGCCATCCCGGCGACGGGAGCGAACACCATGGTGCTCAACGGATGGGACAGCACACAGCTCACGACATCACTCATCGCGTCCTCCCAGAAGATCGGTCACCACCGGCAGCGACACAGCCACGCACAGAAGAAGCACCGCCCCCCACAGAATCGAGAACTGCCAGGCCACGGCCAGGATGACCCCGGCGGCCAAGAACCCAAGGTACGTCTGCAGGCGGCCCGACTGGACAAGCCGCAGGGCTTGTCCCGCCAGGAACGTCCCGATCCCGACGCCGTTGACGGCGCCGTCCACTGCGCCGTTGTCGAAGCGCCCGGTGCCGGCAGCCGTCTTCACCGTGCCGCTCCCGGCGGCGTTCACCGCCCCGTCGATCACCGCCAGATCGAAAACCGCCATCCCCTTCGCAGCCAGCATCGTCGCGCGGATCACCGTCGCCTCATACAACTCGTCGATGTACCACTTATTGAGAAGGAACCGGTAGAGCCCCCCGCAGCGCGCGGCCAGGGTCTCGGGGATCTCCGGTTTTTTCAAGTAGAGAAAGAGCGACAGCGCGATCATCCCGAGCGATACGGGGATCGCCGTCGCCATCGTCAGCGTGTGCGCCTGGTGGGCAATGCCGTGCCCCTCACCACCATGGACGCCGTGGGACGGCGCCACCGCTTGGCTAAAAAGCGGCGCCGGCGCCTGGACCATTTCCTGGAACCATCCCTGGCCCGAGAAAACCCCCGAGAGGCCGCCGGAGCCGCCGAGGCCAAAGACAGGCCCCAGGGAGAGAGCGGCCAGGATCACCAAGGGGGCCGTCATCACCCCAGGGGACTCATGTGCATGGTCGTAGGCGTGGTGGTCGCGGGGATGGCCCAGGAAGGTGAGCACCACCAGACGGAACATATAGAAAGCGGTGAGCCCCGCCGTCCCCACCACCACCCAGGGGAGGACCCGCCACGCCCCGCCGTGGCCGAGAGCCTGCTCGAAACACTGGGCGATGATCATGTCCTTGCTGAAAAACCCAGAGGTCACAAAGGGGAGCCCGGCGATGGCCAAGGTGGCCACCAGGAACGTCCAGAAGGTGACGGGCATCTTCTTGGCGAGCCCCCCCATCTTCTGGATGTCCTGCGTGTGGACGGCGTGGATCACGGAGCCAGACCCCAAAAAGAGGCACGCCTTGAACGCCGCGTGCGTCGCCAGGTGGAAGAGCCCGGCCACGTACCCTCCGGCTCCGAGAGCCAGGATCATGAACCCCAACTGTGAGACTGTCGAATAGGCGAGAACCTTCTTGATGTCGTTCTGCACAAGAGCGATGGTGGCGGCCATGACCGCCGTGACCGTCCCCACGACGCAGATGACGGCGAGCGCCTGGGACGTCAGGATGGGGAAAATCCTTCCCACCATATAGACGCCGGCGGCCACCATCGTCGCGGCATGGATCAGGGCTGAGACGGGCGTGGGGCCTTCCATGGCGTCGGGGAGCCAGACGTGCAGGGGGAATTGCGCCGATTTCCCGATCGCCCCGCAGAAAAGACACAGACCCGCCAGGGTCCACAGCACCGGGGACGCCGGGGACGCCTTGGCCCCGGCGAACACCTGGTCGAAGGCGAACGCGCCGGTGAGCACGAACACCATCATGACGCCGATAAAAAAGCCGATGTCACCGACGCGATTCACAAGAAACGCCTTCTTCGAGGCATCGGCGGCCGAGGGCTTTTCGAACCAGAATCCAATCAGGAAATAAGAGCTCACGCCCACCAGCTCCCAAAAGACAAAAAGAAAGAGCAGGTTGTCGACGACCACGAGCCCCAGCATCGAAAATGAGAAAAGCGACAAGTACGCGAAATAGCGCGAGTAGCGGAGGTCCCCGTGCATGTAGCCGATCGAATAGATGTGCACCAGCGACGAGACGAGCGTCACCACGACCAGCATGACCGCCGCAAGACCGTCAATGTGGATCCCGGCGACGAGCTTGAGCGCCGCCAGATCGATCCAGGTGCGCTCCGCCTGGGCTGGTAGCGTGCCGGGTGTCCAAGCCCGTGCGAAAATCCAGAGGCTTAAAGCCAGCGCCGCCAGGATCGCCCCGGTCGAGACGAAGTCGCCCGAGCGAGGGAGCCGGCGCCCTACGAAAATCTGGACGGCGAAGGCCGCCAGGGGAAGAAGCACGATCGCCAACGCCGCGGTGCAGATGTCCATGAAAAGGGGGTTAAAACCTCAGTCGGTCCGCCTCGTCGATGTTGACGCTTTGGGTCGAATGGTAGAGCGCCAGCACGATCGCCAGCGCGATCACCGCCTCGGCCGCCGCCAAGAGGATCACGAAGATGGCCATCACCTGCCCCTCGACGCGTCCCGCGAAAAGATATTGAGAAAAAGCCGCGAAGTTGATGTTGGCGGCATTCAGAATGAGCTCGATCCCCATAAGGGCCGCGACGGCGTTACGCCGCGTGAGGACCACATAGAACCCCAGGGAAAAGAGGGCCGCCGCCAACAACAGGTAGTGGCGCACGTGGACGTCCAAAACCGCCTCAGTCATGGGGCCCCATCTTTTCCTCTTTGCGCTCACTTTGTTCTCCCGGCTCTTTCAGGTGAAGTCCGCCCCCTACTGTCGCGTCTCCCTCTTCAGGCCGGACCTCCTTGCGGACCAGGATCACCGCCCCGACAAGAGCCGCGAGCAGCAGGATCGACACCGCCTCGAACGGCAGGAGATACTTCGTCAAAAGCGCATTCCCGATCGACGCCGTGGTGGGGGCCGCCGGCGCCGGCGGCGTGCGCGGAAAGGTGAGGGCCGCCGAGGCCAGGATCGCAAAGACAGCTGCCGAGAGCATGGCCGCCGAGAGCGTTCCCCGGGATTCGTTCGAGACATGGGCGTCGCGGATCTTATGCGTCACCAGGATCGCAAACAGGATCAGAACCACGATCCCTCCGACGTAGAGGAGAACCTGAACGCCGGCCAGAAGATCGGCCCCAAGCAGGACATACAGCCCTGCCACGCCGAAGAAGCACAAAAGAAGCGAGAAGCCGCTCCGCAGAATGTTTCCAGAGAAAGCGACGACCCCAGCCGCCCACAGCGTCAGGACGGCAAACGGCCAGAACATGAGATCCGGCAGGGTCATGTCGGCTTCTTTTCTGGACCTGAGCTCTCAGTTCCCCCGGCAGGCGCCGGGGCGGCGGGCAGAACCGCCTTGACGGGGTTCCACTCCTTAGGGATGTAGTCCATGTAGAGCCCCTCGCGCTGGAAACTGGAGAATTCGTACTCCTCGGTCATCACCAGGCACTCGGTGGGGCAGACTTCCGTGCAGAGGCCACACCACAGGCAGTGGTTGAGTTCGATGTCGAACCGTTTGAGCTTGATCCGCTTCTTGGTGCCGTCGGTCGTCGCGCCCAAGTCTTCCGTCTTCTCGGCCCGGTCCCCCTCAATCAGAATGCACTCGGCCGGGCAGACGTCGGCGCACTGGTTGCAGACGATGCAATCGTCGACATCGTTAAAGAGCATGCCCCGGTAACCCGACGGAAGTTTCCATTTTTCAGTCGGATACTGCTGGGTCACCGCAGGCGTAAAAAGATGCTTCGCCGTGATCGCCATCCCGATGGCGGTCGATTTGAGCGTAAGGTAGATGTCCTTGAAGTAGCCCGCCCTGGCGGCCGACATCGGTCGGTCATTCTAAGGAGACCCGGCGAAATATCTACAAAAGTTATTTCCGCACGGCCCCTGAGCAAAGGGGTCAGGACGCCGTCGACGCCCCTCCGCGGGAGTCCCGGAGCGCCTCCAGGAGCTCGGCGACCTGGTCTGCCCGGTAGGGGTCCCCGCCGGACGCCCGGTATGCCTCAAGCGACGCCAGCGCCAGATCCTCCCGGGCGGCCTTCACAGCCAGCATGGCCAAGTTGTAACGTAAAAGCGGCACAGCCGGGAATTGCCGCACCGCCTCCTCGAGTATGCCCAGACCCCTCTCCAGCTCTCCAGAGGCCGCCAAGGCGCAAGCGAGGTTGTTGCGAGCCTCGGAATCTTCCGGCGCGATCTCCACCAGCCGCGAGAACTCACGGACAGCCGCCTCATACTGACCCGTCTTGCGGTAAAGGCACCCCAAATTGTTCCGGACCTCCGCGGAGCTCGGCGTGGACAGCAGCATCTCATGGAACACCTCGAGCGCCTCGGCGTAGCGGCCATCGGCCGATAGGAGAAGACCCAGGTTATTCAAGACCTCCTGATCGCAGGGGTCGCGCGCCAAAACCTGCCGGAAAAGCGCCTCCGCCTCCTCAAAATTCCCTGTCTGGAAGAGGACATAAGCGAGATTGTTCCGGAGATGGTTGTTCTCCGGCAGGATCGAGAGGGCGCGCGTGAAGGCTGCGACGGCCGCATCGGCCCGTCCCAACTCTTGGTAGAAGCACCCCAAGGCGTTCAAAACGTAGACGTTCCCCGGCTCGCGCACGGCCAGGCGTTCGCAGGAGGCGAGCGCTTCCTCGCGAAGCCCCGATTCCCAGGCGTCCTGGATCTCCTGAAGCGGCCTCAGATCCGTAGCGGTCATTGCACGCTCCCGGTCTCGGACCGAAAAAGCCCAGGAGCCAGGAAGCTCACGCGCCCCTTCGATCCTTCGGGAAGGACCATGCGCCCCGAGGGAAATTCCACCTCCACGAGAAACGCTTCAAAAGACTCCTCTTTCCCTCTTGCCTCACGACGGGCTACCACAGGACGCCCCATCGCTCGGGCCGAAAGGATCTCGCGCGTGTTGGCATCCCAAAAAACATGCAGGACATCGCAGACGACGTGGGTCTCTCCTCGGACGAGGCGCACCTCCTCCTCATAGACGGCGCGCGCCTCTCCTGGGAAAGCATCCAGACGCTTTGACGTGATCTCAACGGGCACAGGAGACCCCGTCGCTTTCGTCTCTCTCTCCCCGCCGGACGCCACCGCCGCTTTGAACACCGTCTGGGCCTCCCTGACATGGAAGACCTGACGCGCTGGATCGTACCGACCCGTCTCTCCCATGACCTGGGCGACAGGATCTCGCAGCATGTCGTCAAGTGACGTTCCCTCGCGGGGGATGAAAATCGCGTGTGGCTTCACGAACCGAACCGCTCCCCCTCCCTCATGTGTCATCTGCTCATAGTAAACCACGAGATACACACGTCCCGTTTTCGCATCATAAAAGTCGATCCGCGCCAGTGCCTTTTCCTTTGTCGGTGTGGACGTCACGGGCATGGGAGCGGGTCCGCCCTCGACGGCGCCTGCCGCCAACGTCAACAGAACCAGCAAGAAATAAAAAAAAAGGAGACGCTCCGTCATGAGTTCTCCCCTGACGCGGACTCCTTGGGAAACACACGGATCTGGCCGTCGGCCGACTGGCGAACGCCGACCTTCGCAAGACGCACAAGCTCCAAAAGCGCCAAAAACTGCCCGATCCAATAGAGCCGGTCCCGACCGGATTCGCCCAGATCCAGGAACGTGAGCCCTTCCTCTCCCGCCGCCGCAACCCGTTTGACGACCCGTTCCATGTGGAGCGCGACGGGGACCTCTTCATAACGCACCCCGAGGGGGCGGGCTTCTCCCGTCTCGCGCAGGACACGCGTGAACGCCTTCACGAGATCCCACACTTCCATCGACAAAGGGGTCTCCGACACCGCAGCCGCTGGGTCAGGTTCGGGTGGAGGGACATCGCGGCCGAACAGGACCGACTGCGCCTCGAAACGGCGCGCCAGATCTCCAGCGGCATCTCGGATCTGGCGGTATTCCAGAAGCTTCTGAATGAGATCGGTCCTGAGCTCCTCCAGCTCCTGGACCTCTTCAAGGGTCGGCTCCGGCAGGAGCTCGCGGGATTTGATCTCCATCAGGGTCGAGGCGAGAAGCAGGAACTCTCCCCCCTGGTCGAGATCCACTTCTTGGAGCGCCTGGGTGTACTCCAGGAACTGGTCGGCGATCGGGGCCAGGGGGAGTTCGGCGGCCGCCACCTCCTTTTCGCGCACAAGATGCAAGAGGAGATCCATCGGCCCCGAGAAGACAGGCAGCTGGACGTGGTATTCGCTCATGCGAGTCCCACGGCCCTTCGGACTTCCTTCATTGTTTCCCGCGCGATTGTGCGGCACCGCGCGCCGCCGGCCTCAAGCGCCTTCTGGATCTCGGCGGGGTTGTGCATCAGCTCCTGGTAGCGCTGCCTGGTGGGTCCCAGCCGCGCTTCGATCGTGCCCGCAAGGATCTTCTTGCAATCAACACACCCGATGGCCGCCGAACGACAATCCCGGTCGATCTCGCGGACTTGCGGGACCTCCGTGAAGAATTTATGGAGAGTGTAGATGTTGCAGACGTCGGGGTTCCCTGGATCGGTCCGGCGCTTGCGGTTCTCATCGGTGACGGCGGTGGAAAGCTTCTTCCAGACCTGGTCGGGTTCTTCCGCGATCCCGATGTGGTTCCCGAGGCTCTTCGACATCTTCCGCTTGCCGTCTGTGCCCATGATCCGCGGGGTTGCCGTCAGGAGCGTTGCCGGCTCCGGAAAGACAGGGCCGAAGCGCGCGTTGAATTTTCGGGCGATCTCGCGCGAGAGCTCCAGATGCTGGGCCTGATCCTCCCCCACCGGGACGACCACCGCCTTGTATAGGAGGATGTCGGCCGCCTGCAGGACCGGGTAAGTGAAGAGCCCGGCATTGACGTTGTCGGCTTGGGATTTCGCCTTGTCCTTGTACTGGGTCATGCGGGAAAGGTCCCCCATCGGGGTGACCGTCCCCAAGATCCAGGCCAGTTCCGTGTGCTCCGGCACCTGCGACTGGATGAAAAGCGTGCACCGGTCCGGCGTCAGGCCGCAAGCCAGGAGCATCGCCGCCGCCTTGAGGGCGTTTTCCGAAAGAGTCTTGGGGTCGTTTTCGTGCGTCAGCGCATGATAGTCGACGATGCAGAAGATCGCGTCGTACTCTCCCGCCAACGTGAGCGACTGGGAGATGGCGCCGACGTAGTTGCCCAAGTGAAGCTCGCCGGTGGGCTGGAAACCGGTGAAAAGACGTGTAGGCGGTTGGCCCACAGACGGATTACACCATGCCCGCGCAGGAAGGGTCAACGAACGGTCGCATCGATGAGCGCCCGCTCGCGGGCGGCTTTCTCGCGCGCGGCGGGATACGGATCCGTGTCGGCAATCGCCGAGAGAGCGCGGTCGACCGCCCCGCGCGTCCCCGTGTTCGTCCAAGCCAGCGACCCCAACATCTGGATCATCTCCAGACGCCCCTTCTCTTCCATCCGGTCGTATCCCGTCATGAACCCTTCAACCGCCTTGTCCCGATCGACACCGGCGTACGCATGCGCCAGCTGATAACGTTTGTTGTGCGGCGCGACACCCGTGAGCAACGTCCAAAGGGTTTCCTTATTGTTGGCGATGCCATTCGGGGTCTGATGGAGCATATTGCGATACTGGTCCACCAACTCCTCCTCGGACGGGGCCCGCCGCATAAATTCCTCGAGGGCCCGGGCGTCTCGGTGAGCCGCCAATCCTGCGACGATCTTGTTTTTCAGCGCCGGCGTCAGACGATCGAAAATGTCCCAGAGACGCTGGCCATACTCGGGCTCCCGGCCCGCTCGTCGAAGGATTTCCGACAAACACATCTCTCGCATTTGGGAAGAAGCCGTCTCATCACAGATCTGGGCCAACACCCAAGGAGCATTCTCGGGCAGTTGGATCAGCGTCGCGATCCCGATGTGCTCTGTATGCTTGAGACCCCTGTTCTTGAGCTGCGAGACCACAGCCAAGTAAAGCGATCTAAACTCTTCCGGCGAGAGCCGCGCAAGCTCCCTCTCGTCCCAGCGTCGGCCTTCCCTGACTGGCCCCGCCGCTCCCGCGGGGGAGGGCGCCTCGCCGCTTCCTGGAAGATCCGCCCCCACAAAACGCTCCAAAAAGAGGATCCGCTTCTTCAGCTCCTCTTCTCGATCATTGAGCGCCTGGACCTCGCTGGCCAGACGCCGGTTCTCCCGGCTCAGGATTCCGTCTGGGGGGAGACCTGCCGGCGGCGCTGAGGCGCCCCTGCCCAGAAACACCCCGGTGGAAGCGCCTCCGAGCGCCGCTCCCACCGCGAATGCCGCGAGCATTTTTATGCGCGCCATTCCCTCAGTATAAACACGCCAAGCGCATTCGACCTTTCGCATTCCGCGCACCGCTTCCTACAATCGCCGCGTGTCGAAGTTCTACCTGACGACGCCGATCTACTACGCCAACGCCTCCCCCCACTTGGGACACGCCTATACAACTTTGCTGGCCGATGCGATCGCACGCCAACGCCGGCTCGCCGGCGACGAGGTTTTTTTCCTGACCGGCACCGACGAGCACGGCGACAAGATCGAAGAGGCCGCCAAGGAGCGGGGGGTAGCACCCCAGGCCCTCGTGGACGAGGTCTCTGGAAAATTCAAGTCCCTCTGGAAGGACCTGGCGATTACGCACACGGACTTCATCCGCACCAGCGAAGAGCGCCACAAGCTCGCGGTGCGCGATGTCCTGACGCGGCTGCACCGGGACGATCATTTCTACAAGGCCGACTATGAAGGGTGGTTCTGCACCCCCTGCGAACGGTTCTGGACCGAAAAGGAGATCGCCCAAGGGAAATGCCCCAATCCCGAGTGCGGACGGCCCTTAAAAAAACTCGTCGAGCAGAACTATTTCTTCAAAATGGGCCGCCACCAGGCGTGGCTCATCGACCACATCCAGAAAAACCCGGGCTTCATCCAGCCGGAGATCCGCAGGAACGAAGTCCTGGGATTCCTCGCCAAGCCCCTGGGGGACCTCTGCATCTCGCGCCCGCGCGCGCGCGTCGCCTGGGGGATCCCGCTCCCCTTCGACGAGAACTACGTCACCTACGTTTGGTTCGACGCGCTTTTGAACTACATCACCGCGATCGGCTATCCCTTCGACATGCGGCGCTTCCAGCGGTGGTGGCCGGCGAACCTGCACGTGATCGGCAAGGAGATCGTCACCACGCACTGCGTCTATTGGCCGACGATGCTGGCGGCGCTCGAGCTCCCCTTGCCCCGGCAGGTGTTCGCGCACGGATGGTGGCTCATCGAGGGGGAGAAGATGAGTAAATCGAAGGGGAACGTGGTCGACCCCGGCGAGGTCGCCTCCCGGCACGGCGCGGACGCCTTCCGCTTCTATGTCCTGCGCGAGATGTCCCCGGGACAGGACGCATCGTTCGCGAAGGAGCGCTTCCGCGCCCTCTACAACGCGGAGCTGGCCAACAATGTCGGGAATCTTTTTTCGCGGACCCTCACGATGATCGACAAATATGCCGGCGGGAAGGTTCCGGAGCGCCCCGCCGCGCCGAGCGATTTCGCGCGCGGCGTCTCGGAGAGTCTGGCGCGCCTCGCGGCGCTTTTAAAAGACGACCACCCGGCCGAGACGCTGGCACTGATCCTCGCCGAGGCCGAGCGCGCGAACCGCTTCATCGAGGAACGCAAACCCTGGAATCTCGCCAAAAAACCGGAGGAGGCCCGAAAACTCTCCGACACCCTCTATGAGCTCGCGGAATCCTTGAGGATTCTTTCGGTCGCCTCCGAACCGTTTCTGCCGGCGGCGGTTTTACAGATGCGCCAGGCGCTCTCGCCCGGCGAAGCGAGCGGCGGGCAGGGCGCCCTGACGTGGGGGGGGCTCCCCCCGGGACAGACCTTGCGGCACGGAGCATCCCTTTTTCCGAGGATCGATTCATGAGAAACATTTTGTCTTGGCGCCTAGCCGCCGTGTCTCTGACAGCCGCGGCCGGCCTCATGATCCAAGCGGCGCCCCCTTCCAAGCCTTCGCTGACCGCGACCCTGACGACCTGGGACGGGACCCCCGAGCGGCGCGGGTCCTTGGAACTGATCGCCAAGGAGGGCTGGACCGTGTCTGGCGGGGGCGGGGCCGTTTCGGAATCCGCGCTCGCGGCCGTCTACCTCGAAACGCCCCCCGCGGCGTCGACAAAACCCGAGGTCATCCTGGCCAACGGCGACCGCTTCCGCGCTATTATCAAGGAGACGGCGCAGAAAAAAATTTCCGTCGAAGGGCGGGAGGAACTCCGCGATTTCGTGACGTTCGAGGCCTCCTTTGGCGCCACCGTGGAAATGGACCTGGAACGCCTCCAGGCGATCCTGTTCTGGCAACGCTTGTCCGGGGTTCCGCCGGAGGTCCAGAAGACGGTTCTCGAGAAAGTCCTGGCCGAGACCCCCCCGACAGGGAAGGACCTCGTCGCACTCGATCTTGGCGGGGGCGTGGATCTCGACGATTCGAGCTATGTCGGGACCGATCTCCTTAAGGCCGGGACGGTGGCGCGTCAGATCCCGGATCCGGACGACGCGGCGGCGACAAAAAATATAGAGGCCGGTCTCCTGGCGGTCCGTCTCAAGGCCCCCGCTCCTCCGCCGGGGCTTCCCCCCGGAAGCGCGGGCCCGACAGCGATCCTGACGCTTGCCGACGGCGGGCGTCTGACGGGGCGCGTCGACGGAGTCGAGAATCAAACCGTGAAATTCGCGACGGTGCACGGTTTCTCCGCAGGAATTCCGCTTCGAGAAATCCGCCAGATCGACTTTGCCCACGAAGGGATCGCGTTCCTCTCGGACCTGACGCCAGCGAAGGTGACGGCGCGCCGCTTCGCCGATCCTGAAGCGAATCCCGACGGGCTCTGGCCGCACCTGGCGGCCGACTATCCGGCGGCGCCCGGCGAGGCCCGCCGCCTTCCCTTAACCTGCCGCGGCCGCGTCTACCGCAAGGGGCTCGGCATGCACTCCTATGCACGCGTCGCCTACGCAGTCCCGCCGGGGTTCTCGCGCTTCGCGGCCGAGGTCGGCCTCGACGACCATGTGGCCGACGAGGCGAACCCCGACGCGGCCGGCGTCGTCGTACGCGTCTGGGGGGACGGCAAGCTCCTCTATGAAAGCGGGTTTTTGACAATCCGATCGGCGCCAGCCAAGGTCAACGTGGCGATCGCGAACATCAAGACGCTCGAGCTCGAGACAGATTGGGGAGACCGAAAGGATCTCGAACACCTCCTGACAAGCGCCAAGCCCCCGGTCCCCCTCGACCAGTTCCTTCGCCAGACCGACATGCTCGACCGCGTTTCCTGGGGGCACGCCGCGCTGGTGAAATAAACAGCCTGCCTCTTGTTATGAGTCATGGGACATGAGTCATGAGAAACGGATATCTTATCGCGTCAGCTGGAAGGCGATGTCGTCGGCGCCTTGGGGAATTCCCGGCTTGTCCGAGTGGACGTCGAGCCCGCCGTCGTCTTTTTTGTTAGCCCCCAGCGAATAGACGACAAACCCCTCCCCCTCGCGGCGGTAGACGATGGACTGTCCCGTGAATGGATCGACAGGGTCCGGCAGTTCCATGCGCAGATCGGGCGCGAGCGATTCGAGCGTCTCCGGATAAGCCCCTGCGGCCAGCTTGTGCCGAGCCATCTGCACGCCGTAGCGCGCAGTGAGACGGAGCGCCTCGGCACGCGCCCTCAGCTCTGACACCTTCCTGACCGCGGGCACCATCAATTGGGTCAGCGGAGCATAGAAAGGAAAATTCTCTGGGTCGAGGAATGTAAACCCATCCGCCCATACCCAGGAAGGTTTCCCTTGATGCTCATGGATCTTTCGAAAAAACCTCAAATACGCCAGGTAATCTCCTTTCAACCAGAGCCGGATGCATCCCGCCGGCGCGCCTCCCTTATTCACGGCGTTGACACGCCCTTCGAACCAGCTTGTAAAATCAAACACCCCTCCCGCCGCCTCCCCCCTCATCGCGGCGGCCCACTCTTCACCTAAGGGGGGAAGACGTGCCAGCCTCTTGGCAATCGATTGCAATTCCTCGGCTCCTGCAGGGCACGCCTCCAAAAACTCTAAAAGAGATCCTATCGAGACCCCTCCGATGGCCTGCCTTACAAAAAACCCCACCAATGAGCCACGATTGCCTGAAATCCCCTGAAGCGGTCCAAATGAGGTATTCCAGAGATCATAGGCGGCCTGTCGGTTTCCCTTGTGCGCCTCCCAGGCGGCCGCCTGAAGGACAAATTTCACAAGCCCTTGGGCCGCCGGGATGTTCTGCACGAGCGCGGCGGTCGGCCCATCGCGGTAATCGATACTGCACGAAGCGGACGGCTTGAGAGAGGCCTCTTTCAAAAGCTGCAGGATTCGGTCATTACGCTGGATCCATTCCCCCAGATCCTGAAGGTCTTTCTCGGAAAGGCACTCTTCTGATCCAGCAGAGGTCCAGAACGCATTCTGCCGAAATTCAACTTCGTTCCAACGCCCCATTTCCTCTTCGGGCAAGCCGTTCCACAAAGCGGCCGCCGCTTCGAGGAGCGGGCGGGCATCCTCCTCCGGCCGGACGTCGGGAGAAAAAGGAGGGCGCATCAGCTCCTCCGGCGACGTGGGAAGCCCCTGTTTCTTGAGCCAGTCGATCTCCGCCTCGATCCCCCGCGTCAGGGTCACATTGACGGCGGTGTAGACCAGGGCATAAAGCGATGTGGCGACGACGAACCGCGTCGCAAACCATTTCGTTTTTAAGCGCATTAGAGTTCCCTCATCATCCAACAAGTCACTCGCCCCCCCCCATCCATAACCAATCCAAGAAAGTTGAAAGAGACATTTGCATGTCCCGAGACACATACTCCAAGAACTCCCAAGAGAAGAGCGCATGAACGACCGCGATCAGCACGACAAAAACAGAAACCGACGCGGCATCCCCTAAAAACCGCGTCCAGCGCGAGAGCCCATAGAGACGCCCTATCCCTTGAAAAATCGCTCGGAACATAGTGCCTCCTCCCAGCGGCGATAGTGCGCCATCCACTTCCAATCAGACCGGGGCCGCCCTGTAGCAAAGGCATAGAACCGCCGGTGCGCCTCCCACTCCGGCCCCGCCAGCGTTGCGTCAGCCATCAGCTCCTCCGAGGGCACCGGGATGTCGATTCCTTGCCGAGATACCGATTCGAGCCACAGGTTCACCGGGATCGCGATCGCGACAACCGCCGCAGCCGCGCGCGACACCCAACGTGCGCGGCGCGCGGCCGCCATCTCCTGCCGCGCGCGCGTCAGAACGCACCCACAGAGATCAGATGGGGCTGACTCCGGCACCAGATGCCTCAGAGAGGCCGCGAAGGGGTCGAGCGCCTCCTCTTCGGCGCGCGCCAGTGTCTTGGGGCGCAATTCTTCCGCGGGTTCGACAGGCGACAGCCTGCTCAGTCTCGCTTCGAATTCCTTTTCTTGCTCATGACTCATGACGCGTACCCCATGACGATTTTCTTGAGTTTTGCGATTCCATACCGATAGCGGCTCGCGGCGGTATCCAGCGGTATCCCGAGGAGATCCCCCATCTGGGTGAAGGTCATCTCCTCCCAAATTTTCAGGAAAACCGCCTCCCGTTGCTCCTCAGGAAGGGCTCCCATCGCCCGTTCCAGAGCCAAGGGTGAAATCGCCTCTTCCCCCTTCATCTCTCCGTCTCCCCGTCCCTCTGTCTCAAGAGCGCCTTGAAAACGCAAAACCCCGCCGGCCTCGTCCCGGGCGCGCCACACTTTCCATCGCCGCCTTTGGCGCAGGCACGAGTATCCCCAGTTTGAGGAGCCGATAAACCGGTAAAGAGGCACCTCCTTTTATCCGAAGGGGTTTGTGTTCACGCAAATCCCTGGGGACAAAGG
>SBBH01000178.1 GCA_005239795.1 Planctomycetales bacterium | reverse complement strand
GGGAAGAAAAGGGGAGAGATCCCGTTCTGGCTGTCGCCGCCCGGAAGGAGACGATCCGGGAGTCCCTCGCGGCTTTCCGGGCGGCCGGCTGGGAGCCAGGATCGCTCACGGCGGATCTTTTCGCCCTGCCCGAGGCGTGGCCGGATCTCGACGACAGAGAACCCGTTCTTTTCATCCATGTCGGCGAGGACGAGGCGGCGGTCGTGGGATGGCAGGCCGGCCGGGCGCGCTTCGCGCGCCTTCTGGCGGTCGGGTCTGGCGGGGCGGCGGCGGCTCCGGAGGCGTCGGCGCGGCAGAGGGCCGGGCGGCTCGCCGCCGAAATCCGCCGGGCCCTTTTGGCGGTGGAATGGGACGGCCGTGTGCGCGAGGCGGCCCTGAGCGGAGCGGCGGCGGACTTGGAATTCCCGAAATTCCTGTCGGAGGCGCTCGGCCTTCCCGTGTGTGTTTGGCAGGGGCCCGAATTCCAGGGGAAGCCGCTCGCGGCGCATTATGCCGTGGCGTATGGTCTCGCGCGCCGAGGCTTGGGGAGCCGCCGCGTCGACGTGGAACTGCGCGTGGGAGAATTCCGAAGCCGCGATCTCTGGGAGCGCCTGAGCGGGGCGCTTCTCGCTCTTGAGGGGTGCGCGGTCACGGCGCTTCTGGTTGTGGCACTGGGCGCCTGGGGGCGTTTCAGCGAGGCCCGGGCCGAGTATCAGCGGATCGCCCAGTGGAAGCAGCAGGAGCTCTCCGCCGTGATCCCCGAAGCGGCCGATCTCCCTTCCGAAGAGATGATCCCTTTTTTAAAGGGAAAGCAGGCCGAATTCGCCTCCGGACTCGTGGCTTCTGCCAAGGAAGGGCAGTTCATATCGGCCTGGGACATCTTTCTGGAGTTCATCCGGCATATGCCTGACAAGATGCCGCTGACGCGTCTTGAGGAGGTCAATTTGACGCAGCGGGAGCTCACGGTGCGCATCGACACCAAAGACGCCGGCGGGAAAACCGGCGTGGATTGGGCGTGGGAGATGCATAAGCTTTGCAATGGGTCAAAATTTTTCTTGGTCGAGAAATCGCCCGAGATCACAGAGCTTCCTCAGGGGGGGTGTCATTTCGTTTTGCGGTTGGCCATCCGCGAGGGGGCCGGTCGTGACTAGTGCTTCGGCACAGGCGATTTTGCGTGTGCGCAAAATCGCCTGGCTCAGGACTCATGGTGAACGATGGTGCACATGAGCATTCCAAACCACCCGAAAAATCGAGTGAGTCGAACCACGAGGATCAGGGGGTTCCTCTGGGCCGGGCTCTTTGTCGCGGCGGTTCTGGCGGTTGTCAGCGGGGTTCTCGTCTATCAGGCGGCCGGTTGGACAGCGCGTCTCGAAGCGGTGCGCGGTGCGCCGGAGGAGGCGGCCGCGATCCTTTCGGATAAGGCGTTCCAGTCTGCTTACCGGAGGCAGAGCCGCCGTGGGGAAAGCGCGAATCTCGAGGCGCCGACCGAATCGGTCGTGAGATCCGTCATCGACGGCGTGGCGCGCAGCAGGTGCCCCTCGTCATACAAGCAATCTGGTCTCAACATGAGTTCCATGGACAGCCGGACCGGCGCGGCCGCCGGAAAGGTGGAAATCCGGGCTTCCTTTGCGTTGGAGGGGATTGACACGCGTACGCTGCAGGATCTTATCCTCGAGATCGAAGAAAAGCGCCCGGGGCTGGTGTGCAAGGAGCTCCATCTGAAGCCGAGCGCGTCCTCTCATCGATTTGATGTGGTGAAGATCGTCTTCTCGATCCTGGTTTCTAACGGATAAACCTGCCGCGCGGCCGGATGTTTCTGCCGCTTTTCAATACGATATTTCCTAGTGTGTTGCGCCGCTTAAATTTATTAAAAATTTAAGTCATTTATTTTAATGAGTTGAGATCGAAATTGTTTTTCTGGCCATCTGTTTTTCGGCATGGAACGGCAGTTGCTGAATGTCGGATGTGATGAGGGACGAACCTCTCTTAGACAGCGAGATTCTGCAGGCGGCGCGCGAGGCGGTGGACGAGGTCGCCTGGCTTGAGATCGCCCGCAAGATCCGCCGGGTCGCCCTCGATGGCGAGCCGGTCGTTTCCCCTCAGGGAGGGGAGTGCTCGTGATCTACGGGATCTATCTGTTGGGCGCCGGCGCCGCGGTCCAAGACTACCGGGTGGATGTTCTGGCGAACAACATGGCGAACCTCGACACGGTGGGATTCAAGCGGGATTTGGCGCTCTTCGTGGCCCGCGAGGCCGAGGCCAGGAGCGATCCCCAGAAGAAAGCCCAGCGCCACAACATACAGGACGAGATCGGCGGTGGGGTGCTCCTGGCCGGCACGTCGACGCGCCATGAGACGGGAGCCTTGGTGGAAACGGGCCGGGCGCTCGATCTGGCCATCACCGGCGAGGGATTCTTTGTCGTCCGGGGGGCCGACGGCCGCGACCGCTATACACGGGCTGGGAATTTTCGGGTAAACGAGGCCGGGGAGCTCGTGACCGTGGACGGCGCCTTCAAGGTGCTTGACGCCGGGGGGGCTCCCTTGAACGTGGAGACTGCCGACGAT
>SBBH01000032.1 GCA_005239795.1 Planctomycetales bacterium | reverse complement strand
TCCACGATCTGCTCGGCCGTCTTCCGCTTCTTCATCCCACCCCTCCTTCCCGGCCCAGCCTACCAATTCCCTGGACCAGTTTGAGGGGGCAAGGTCAATAGAATCACGCCACTTTGGCATGAGCAGGGATCTGTGCACAAACTGGGGAAACTCGCGCTCTACAAAGCTACCTATCGCTTCAGAAATGCGGTATTATCTGCTTAAAGCGTTGAGGGCAGTGTCCCTTTAACTTAAGGGGATTGTATGCGTGACATGCCCCGTTGGTATGCCCTGACCCTTCTGAGCGCCCTTCTGGCCTTTCCTGCCAGGCCTCTTCCCGCCGGGTGAGGGGTGCGAATCTCTCCGGAGGAGATGAAAAGACAGATGGAAAGACAAAGAATACAAGCCAAGAACACTTATGTCGTTCAGTTCAAAGAAGGATCGACGACCGTCGGCTTTGCAACGATACACAGGGACCAGATGAAAACGCTCTACAACAAGTGCAAGGAAGTCTCCGACCAAAGAATGACAGTCTACAAAGATGCTGTAAAAGCTGAGAAGGGAAACACCGCCAAGTCATACAGCAAAGACAATGCAAATGAAAAACCAAGCAGACCCAAGTCGGTCACGGCAACCGAACGCGGGGGGCCCTTTAACTCCGACGAAGCCGCCCAATACGCCGCTGAGGAAAATGCCAAGCTCAAGGATACATCCCAACTGTCTTCCCTCTTGGAGGAACTGGGCCTGGACGTTGCCGTAGCGCCCCAAAATTCCGATAAGGACAGCGCCTCCAATACGCTCGACCTCTCCGAAATCGCGAAACGCTGAACGCCTGCCCCAGTCCTAGATTGTCGCCCCGGCGCCTTAGCCGGAGCGACAATCTCGTTGTGCCCCGTAAACCCCTTTTCTAAAATCCCCCCTCCATGTTTGTCGCCAACCACTCGCATTATCCGCGCGTCGGGGACTCCCCTGAGCTGCAAAAACTCCGCCGCGCGATCGAGGCGGCCGGCCGAGGCGCCCCCAAAGGAGAGCTCATCCAAGCGCAACAGGAGATGACACAGCGCGCTCTACACGAGCAGGAAGAGGCCGGATGCGACATCGTCACAGACGGACAGATCCGCTGGTACGACGGGGTGTCGCATTTCGCGGGGAATTTTGACGGGGTCGCGCACGGCAGCATCTTCCGCTTCTTCGACACAAACTTCCTCATCCGTCAGCCGATCGCCAAGGGTAAGGCCCGCTGGCGGGGAACGCTGACGGCGCCTGACCATGCCTTCGCCCAGCGCGCCGCCAAAAAACCGGTGAAGGCGGTCCTCACAGGCCCGGTGACCCTGGCGCGCCACACGATCCTGGAGACGGACGCCTACACCAACGCAATGGACCTGGCGGCCGACTACGCGGCGGGACTCGTTCTAGAAGCCAAGGAACTCTTTTCCGCGGGCGCGACGCTTCTCCAGGTCGAGGAACCGTCGATTCTCACGCACCCCGAGGATCTCCCCATCCTCAAAGAGTTCCTCGCCCAGATCAACAAATCCAAACCGGCCAACGCCTCGGTTTTCCTGGCGACCTATTTCAACGATGCGGCGCCCCTCTATACGAAACTTTTGGAGCTTCCGGTGGCAGGGCTCATCTGGGACCTGACCTACTCGGCCACCTTGGAAGAGAGAATCGCCCAGGGGTTCTCAAAGGTGCTGGGACTGGGGATCGCCGACGCCCGGAACACGAAGCTTGAGAAACCGGAGGATTTGGCGCGGCGTATCGAGAAGATCGCGGCCAAGGCCCGCGGCGACATTCATCTCCTCCCCTCCTGCGGCCTGGAGTACCTGCCGCGGGGTCGCGCGCAGGAGAAGCTGGCGGTGCTCGCCAAAACCAGACGGTATTTAGAGGGTTAGGATTCGCGCGAAAATAACCTATGTCGCGTCAAAAACTGAAACAGCTGGGCCTCGACCTCCCCCTCTTCCCGACGACCTCCGTCGGCTCCTTCCCAAAGCCGCCCGAGCTCATGAGCGCCCGGGCCCAGCTCCGGAAGCGCCGAATCACACCGGCCGATCTCAAACGCGCCGAGGAGAAGGCCACCCGCGACTGGATCGGCTTCCAGGAAAAAGCGGGGGTGGATGTCCTGGTCGACGGCGAGATGTACCGCGGCGACATGGTCGCCTACTTCGCCGAGACCCTGACGGGATTCCGTGAGGGGGGCCTCGTGCGCTCCTACGGGAACCGCTACTACCACAAGCCGGTGATCGCGGACGACGTGACCTGGCGGGCCCCGATCACCGTCGACTGGTGGAAATTCTCCCAGGCGCTCACGAAAAAACCGGTCAAGGGGATGCTCACCGGCCCCTACACGATCATGGACTGGTCCTTCAACGAGCACTACCCAGACCGGCGCGCCGCCTGCATGGCTCTGGCGCAGGCGATCCGCCAGGAGGTGGAGGCCCTGATCTCAGCGGGGTGCAAAATCATCCAGATCGACGAACCGGCCCTTTCCGTGCGTGTCGCGGAGCTTCCGCTCGTCGTGGAGGCGATGGACGCCGTCACGCGGGAGCTCCCCGCCTACTTCATCACGCACATCTGCTACGGCGCCTTCGAACATGTCTACCCGGAGATCCTGCACCTCCCGGTGGACAACCTCGACCTCGACATGGCGCTCACGGCCCGGGAGCGCCATCCCAAGATCAAGGCCGCCCCGTTCACCAAGGACATTTCCTACGGCGTCTCCGATGTCCACTCGCATATCGTGGAGGACGAGGCGACGGTCTATGAACGCGTCAAACACGCTCTTGCAGTGATCCCGGCCGCGCAGCTCTGGGTTGACCCCGACTGCGGCCTCAAAACCCGGACGGTGGAAGAGGCCCAGGACAAGATGCGCGTCATCGTCGCCGCCGCCCAGCGGGCGCGCAAAGAACTCGCTTAAAACGTTTCAAGCATCCCCTTAAGTGGACGCTCCCTCAGGGGGCCTCTTGGCGAGCGGGAAGAGGAGCCGCCTCCGCCTTTGGGCGTCGGCGTTTTTTATCCCCCCGCCGTCCCTGCGTGTCCCTTCCACGAACTTTCTGGTAATCTCCCCACGACGAGCGTAGCGAGATGTTGGAGCGCGTCGAAGACGGAAGGGCCACAGCATGAGCGGTTGCCCAACCTCCACTTGTGTCGGGCGCCCCGGCGGCCGATAGAAGAATTATGGAGGCGCTCCCCACCGACCGCGAGACCTTGAAAACCCGCGTCAAGCAGGCGACCGCCGAGATGTTCGAGGAGATCGCCCGGCTCCGGATGGCCGTCGAGGAGCGGGTCGCCTCTCAAACCCAAAGGATCCAGGTTCTTGAGGAGGAGCTGGCCGACCGCGCCCGCGAGCGCGACCGCCTCGCGGCCCGGATCGACGAGCTTCAAAAGGACCGCGACGCCGCCCGGAAGGAAACCCTGGAGGCGGGGACGCTCGCCCGCGAGGCGCGCGAGAAGATCCTCGCCCAAGAGAAAGATCTCCACACGACGCACCTCCAGATCCAAACCCTGTCCGTCGAGAAGGAAGCGGCCGGGGCCCTGCGCGCGCAAGTGGATGGCCTGGCCAAGGACGCGACGCGCCTGGCCGCCGAGAAGGACGCCTTGCTCGCCCGCTTGGCCCAGATCCAGGACGCTTCTCTGGTTAGCGAGCGCCTGGAACACCTCTTGGTTGAGGCCCGCGCCAAGGGGGCGCAACTCGCCAAGGGGGCAGAAACGTTGAGGCGCCTTTCAGACGGAGCCACCGAGGCGGCGCTCGCCATCACCCCCCTGGTCGAAGCCTTGGAAAACATCGCGGTCCCTCTGGTCCATGAAGCGGCCGAAGCCGCCAAACTCTCGATTTCCACAGCGGTGGCCCTGCCGATCGCGAGCTCCGGCGAAACGAGCGCCCGGATCAGCCAACTGATGCGGATGGTTGAAGCGCTCGATAAAAAGGTGTCGAGTGCCCCCGCGGCGGCCGCTCTGCGAGCCTCCCGGGCCCAAGGCGCCAGAGTTCACCTGTCGACCCCGGCCCACGACGCGATCCGCGAGGCGATCGAGCGCGCGTTCAAGAATCTCTAATACAACGGTCAACGACAAAAGTTATTTTTGCGCGAATCCTACGAGGGGTTCTTGTACGAGCGCATACGGGCCGACGCCCCGCCGACGTCGATCTGGCGGAAGCGCGCCGGTGAGGCGCCGTGCGTCATCTGAGCAATCTGCATGGGGTCCCCTTTTCCGCATGTCAGGACGCCATTGGGGACCCAGAACCGCTCGTCGCAGATCGCATCGCAGGAGCCCCAAAATTTCGGGGTGATCGACTGGTAGGTGACGTTCTTCAACATCCCGACGATCTTCCCGTTTTTTATTTCCCAGAAGCAGTCGCCGCCGAATTGGAAGTTGAGGCGCATCTGGTCGATCGAGAACGATCCCATTCCCTCGATGAAAATCCCATCGGCCGTGTCGGCGATAAGCTCATCGAGGGACAGTTTTTTCCGTCCCGGCTCAAGCGACAGGTTCGGGATCCGGACGATCGGGATCGATCCCCAGTGGTCGGCGCGGTTCCCGCCGCGGCTTTGGGTGGCCCCGATGAAGGGAGCGACCTCGCGGCTCGTGGAGTACCCCCGCAGAATCCCTTCCTCCACGATCGCCCAGCGCTGGGCTGGAACGCCGTCGTCGTCGAAACCGAAGCTGGCGAGCCCTCCGGGCAGGGTGTTGTCCGCTGTGAAGTTGACGACACCTGAGCCGTAGCGGAAGTTCCCGAGCTTCTCGGGCGTGGCGAAGCTCCGCCCGGCGAGGCTCTCCTCCATCCCCAAGACCCGGTCGAGCTCGGTGGCATGCCCCACCGACTCGTGGATGGTCAAGGCTAGGTGCAAGGGATCCAGGATCAGATCCTTCTTGCCGACCGGCGTCTCCTTCGCGAAGCAGTGCTGGACCGCCTGCTCGGCGACGCGCGGCGCCTCGGCGAGCATCATTTCGACGGGAATGTTCTCATAGCCAGAAGTCCTCGGCGGCGGCTCGAAGGAGCGGCTCTTGCAGTCGTTGTTGGCGACGGCGCTCGCCGTGTAGCCGGCCGCCGACGTGGTCACGTCGATGTCGATCAGAGATCCTTCGGTATTGGCGAAGAGTTTTTGTTCGCGCTTGAAGAGCATCCACCCCTCGGTCTTTCGGACGGCGGCGTTGGCCAGCATCGCCTCCCCCACGCGGATCAGCAAATTCGCCTTGTCGGAAATCGGCACCGTGAAAGGGTCGACTTTCACCTCGGGCTTAAATGTCACGGAATGGACGCGCTCGGGAGCCAGGATGACGGGGCGATCCGGCTTCGCAAGGCTGCTCGCGCGCGCCACCGCGACCGCCTCGCGCGCGGCCCGCTCGATCGCCTCCTTCGTCAACTCCGCGGTCCCGGCGAATCCCCAGCATCCGTCGGCGATGACGCGCACACCGGCGCCCAGTTCCTCCTCGTCCATGAGCCCCGAGACGCGCTTGTCCTCCGTCTCGATCCGCTGGCGACGGTATCGGATGATCCGGATGTCGGCGTACGACGCCCCCTCGCTTCGGGCGACGTCCAAAGCCCGGTCGGCCAAGTCGCGCATCGCGACAGTTTAACGCACAAACCGCCTCGAGTCATGCGCCTTGGCCGATAAGAGCACAGAAATCCCCGATCTTTTCACTCATGACACATGTCTCGTGTCTCGTGACCCCTGACTATGTCTCATGACTGATGTCTCGCGAGCTGTTACACTTTCCCTCCCATGAACGATGTTGGCGTCTTGAAACAAGCGATCCCCTACATCCAACGCTATCGCGACGCGACCTTTGTGATCAAGCTGGGGGGGGACCTGGCGGCCATGCACGAGACGCTCTCGTCAATCTGCGAGGACATGACGCTCCTGTCGCTCGTGGGGATCCGCATTGTCATCGTGCACGGCGGAGGGCCCCAGGCGACCGCCCTCTCGGAAAAACTGGGGTGGAAGCCTGAAATTGTCGAGGGGCGCCGCATCACCGGCGAGAAGGATCTCGACGTCGCCAAGATGGTCTTCGCCGGAAAGATCAACGTGGAAATCCTCTCAGCCCTGCAACACTGCGGCGCCAAAGCCGTGGGTCTCTCGGGCGTCGACGCCGGCATCCTCCAGACCAAGAAGCGCGAGGTGACGCGCATCAAGGACCCGGCAACGGGTCTTGAGCGCCAGATCGATTTCGGCTTCGTGGGGGATGTGACGGGGGTGGATCCGTCGCTCCTCGTGGACTTGATCGAGAAGCGCTACATCCCGGTCATCTCGTCGCTTGGCTCCGATCCTGGGGGAATGATCTTGAACATCAATGCCGACACCGTCGGAGGGGAGATCGCGCGCGCCTTGAAAGCCGCTAAATACATCAGCCTGACGAACGTGGACGGGGTCTTGGGGCCGGACAAACGGCTCATCTCAACCCTCACGGTGGCCCAGGCGGAGCTGGACATGGCACGCGGCATCATCGCCGGCGGCATGATCCCGAAGGTGCGAGCGTGCTTACTCGCCGTCCAAGGGGGGGTCCACCGAGCGCACATCCTGAACGGCACTTCGGCGCATGCGCTTCTCTCGGAAATCTTCACAAGCCGAGGAACCGGAACCATGATCATCGATAATATGGAAAAGGATGTTTATGCCCGGGAGTTGGGTCAAGACGGTTAGCACGCAACAAACCTGGCCGGCGTTTTTTATCACCTTTCTCCTTTTCTTGAATCCTCTCCTCGCCAACGACAAAGACGGCGACAAAAACGCCAAAAAGCCAAACATCCTTTTCATCCTGACCGACGACCACCGATGGGACGCGCTTGGGTGCTACGGCAACACCTCGATCAAGACTCCACATTTTGATCGACTGGCCATCGATGGCGTGCGTTTCGACGCCTTCACCATCGCCTCGCCTCTGTGCTGCCCGAGCCGCGCGGCGCTCTTAAGCGGTCTCTACCCGCATCAGAATGGAGTCATTCGAAACATCGATTCTCCAGACCTCCGTCCCGGGACCCCAACAGTCGCCACGCATCTGAACGCCGCCGGATATGTCACCGGATTTGTGGGAAAAGCGCACATGGGAGAGGACCCGACCGCCTGGGGATTTTCGGATTGTCCGGTGGTCCTGGCCCCCGGCGGCGTCAAAACACACGAAAACCCCCTGCTTCTCGTAAACGGCGTTGAAAAAAGAGTCCCGGGACTCATCACTGAGATTTTCACCGATGCCGCGATCGATTTTCTGGACCGGCACAAAAACGAGACCTGGTTTTTATGGCTCGCGACGACCGCCCCTCACCTGCCATACCTCCACGATCCGAAGCATCCTTACAACATCCAAGAAATCTCCCCTCCGCCTGGTTGGCCCTCGGACCAAAAATTCACCGCCGGGGACAAACGGCATGACTGGGCGGGCTACTATTCCACGATCTCGATGCTTGACCGCGAAATCGGGCGGGTCCTCGCGAAACTCGAGACGCTGGGCCTGGCCGACGACACGCTCGTCCTCATGATCGGCGACAACGGCTGGATGATGGGAAGCCATGGCCACTTCGGAAAGCAGGTGTGGTATGAGGAATCTGTGCGCGTGCCGGCCCTAGCGCGCTGGCCGGGGCGCATTAAGCCCGGGACGATCGTGACCTCCCTGGCTGGGAGCGTCGATTTCCTCCCCACGGTCCTGGCGGCGGCGGGGATTGAAACGCCCGCCGGGCTCGAGGGGCGTTCCCTGCTTCCGGCCTTGGCGGGGGAAAGACCTGCGCGCGCTGAAGTCTATTCCGAAGTCAAACGGAAAAAGGAGCTTGGGGGAGGATACTGGCAGATGGTCAAGACTGAACGCTGGAAATATGTCCGGCTCCGCCATGACGAAGCCGACCTGCAAAAACCCGGCGTCGAGGAATATCTTTACGACTTGGCGGCCGACCCGCACGAGATGAAAAATCTCTCGGCCTCGCCCGAGGATGCCGGGACGCTCGGCGACATGCGCCGCCGTCTCGAGGCTTGGCTTGCGGCAACACCAGCCCCCGCGCGATGATTTACGCTTTTAATACCTGACGCAACCGGCCAGCGACACGCCGGACGAGAGACGTCGGCATCCCCGTCCAGAACGGGAGCGCCAAGGTGCGCTGCGAGAGGCTTTCCGTCACAGGAAACTGTCCCGCCATAAAGCCGAGTTTTCGGTAAGCCGGCGTCCGGTGTATCGGCGGAAAGTAGGGGCGTGTGTCGATGCCATGCCGGGCCATCTCTTTTTGCACACGCGTGCGCAAGACCCCCTCCGGCAGGATCACCACGTAAACAAACCAGGAACGCAAAAACCCCGGGGGCGTTTCGAGGAGCCTCAAGCCCGGGATGCTGTTGAGTCGCCTGTGGTATTCGGCCGCCACCCGCGCGCGCGAGGCCAGCATCTGGGGAAGCCGTGCCAACTGCGATCGCCCCAGCGCACAGGAGATCTCGTCGAGCCGATAGTTGTACCCCAGCCGGACGTGGTCCAGCCATCCGCCGCTCCCGCCGCGCCCTTGGTTACGCAGGCTCCGGAAGCACTCCGCCAGGCGCGCGTCATCCGTGACGAGCATCCCTCCCTCGCCTGTCGTCATCTGCTTGTTGGGATAGAAGGCGAACGCGGCGCATCTCCCGAAGGTGCCCACTTGGCGCCCCTGGTAAAGGGCACCGATCGCCTCGCAGGCATCTTCGATCAGGATGAGGCCGCGTCTTTGTGCCAAGCGCACGATCGGCCCCATGTCGCAAGGGAGCCCGAAAATGTGCACAACCAGGATCGCTTTCGTGCGCCGGGTGATCGCCCGCTCGATTTTCCCTGGGTCCATGTTCAAAGTCGCCGGGTCGATATCGACAAAGACGGGTCGCGCGCCTGTAAAAAGCGGGGCGTTCGCCGACGCCACGAACGAGAACGGCGTCGTCACCACCTCGTCCCCGCATTCCACGCCGCAGGCGACCATGGCCGTGTGGAGCGCCGCCGTTCCGCTGGAGAGAGCCACGGCATGCCTCGTCCCTGAAAAGCGCGCGAACGCCCTCTCGAATGCCGGCAGCTCAGGCCCCAGCGATAAAAAATCGCTTTTCATAACGCGCGCCACCGCACGCCGATCAGCACCGGTGAGGCAGGGCCGCGACAAGGGGATCTGTTTCAAGCGGGCGTGATCTTGTCTAGGAGCTTGTGAATCTCGTTCTTGGAAAGGTAATGCGACAACTCCGAGCGGTAGACGGCCGCCGCGGGCCTGGGCCAGAGCCGCATCTTGGGCGCTCGCCAGGCCGGATGCACGATGAAGAATTCCCGCGTCTCCTCCGTGCGCTCGATTTCCTCTGCGGTGAGAAGCTCCTCGTCGAGTTTTTCGCCGATGCCGCGGGCGCGTTGCGGTTTTTCAACGCGCACGGAGCCGAGATCTTTCTTGAGCCGGCGCGCCGCGCGCTGGACGAGCACAGTCACGAGATCCTCGACCTGCACCGCCGGCATCTTCAGGATGAAAATCTCGCCCCCTTTGGCCGCCACCGCGGCCTTGAGAACCAGCCTCACCGCATCCCGGATCGTCATCACGAAACGGGTCATGGTGCGGTCGTTCACCCGCACCGGCTGACCCCGCGCGACCTGATCTTGAATCACTGGCACAATCGAGCCGCGCGAGCCCAGGACGTTCCCGAAGCGGACCGCGGCGAACACCGTCTCCTTGGCCCATTGGTTGGCCGCTGAGACGATCCGCTCGGCGACGAGCTTGGTGGCCCCCATGGTGCTCGTGGGATTCACGGCCTTGTCGGTCGAAACCATGACGACACGCGAGACGCCGACGTCCAAGGACGCCTGGATCACGTTCTGGGTCCCGAGGACATTGGTCTGAACCGCCTCGAACGGGTTGTATTCGCATGCTGCAACGTGCTTCATTGCGGCGGCGTGGAAAACGACGTCGATATCAGAAAAAGCCCGTCGCACGCGTTCGATGTCGCGCACGTCGCCGATCAAAAAGCGCACGCGCGTGCCGGCCGAAAGCTCCTGGGCGAGTTCCTGTTGCTTCGTCTCATCGCGGCTCAAGACCCGCACGACCGAGGCGCCAGCGGCCAGGGTCTGGCGGACGATTTCCGCGCCGATGGAGCCGGTCCCCCCCGTGACGAGAACCTTTTTGCCCTTCAAGGAAAATGGCATCTCGGCAGTCATGATAGGATCCCGCCTTTCACCCGACAACCGCCGCACACAGGAGATTCCTTTCCTGGTGAAAATTGCCCGAATTTTGGGAACTTTGGCCGTGCGGCGGCGTTTAATCTTGAGTGGACAAGGTCATGACCATGAACTCGAGCCCCCTCGCCCACCGACGCAGGACAAAAATTCTGCGGCCGGTCTGCGCCATCCTCCTCACTTTTTCGTGGGCCGGCTTTCTGCGCGCCGAAATGCTCCCGCACTACGACCTGTTCCACCAATCTCTCGAGGCCGACGCCGTGCTCCTGGGAAAATGGCGCGAAGACGGCCGATTTGAAATCGAACAGATTTTTCAGGGAGATCTGAAGCCGGGAATTTCAGTCCATGTCGAAAAACGACCTCCACGAGAAGAAACCGCCGTCAGCGGGATCATAGCCAAGGAGGACGACCCGCAGGTTGATTCTGACCGGTTCGTTCTCTTCCTGACGCGTCAAGCGGGATCTTGGCGTCTCTTGGCCAATCTTTCCAGCGCCCGGCGGATCCAGAACGGCCAGGTTTACCGCTATCAGCAGTTTGTGAATCCCGGACCGTACCAATTGACTGACGAGAACGAATTCGACCGAGACAAAAAACTGTTATGGGAAGCATTTGAGCGCCGCCTCCGAGAAGCAGTGGCGCGCGCCGAGACCCTGCGGCAAGGCTTGGCAGACAGAGATCCGGGCGCCAAGGAACGCGCAATCGCGACGTTCCTCGGCGAAACGCCGCCGGGAAACACCATCACGTGGCACGTGGTCTCCCGAGCCAAGGAGGAACTGGGAGACCGGGCGGCCCCCTTTCTTCGAAGCCTCATTCGGAAAGAACAGGATCCGCAGCGATGGACCACTTACGTTCGAGGACTGCTGGGTCTTCAGGATCCCGACAACGAGCCGTTTCTGGCCGCATGCCTAGAAGAATTGCCGCTTCCGGAGGAGAACAGGGCCTGGCACGGAATGTCCAATGTTCCCCTCCATCTAAACGAGGCTTTCTGGATGCGGGATGCTCTGTTGTACACGCTGGCCCATTGCGCTTCAGAACGAAGCCGTCCCCTTTTTGAAACGGAGCTCCTGCGATGGAGCCCATTGTGGCAAAAGCATCTCACCTACCCGTGCTTTGAATTCTTCGCGCGTTTCCCGGGGGAGTCCAGCCGACGATCCATGACCAAAGCGTTTTACGCGATCAAAAGCGCCTCGGGATTCCGCCTCGACGGCCGTTTGCCGGAAGAGGCGTCCGTCCTTGGCGACCTGCACAGACAGCTCATCCGAGCCGCGTCGTGCCAGAAACACGAGCAGGCGGCGCCGCTCCTGGCGGCTTATCTGGCGGATCCCGCATTGGCCTCTCTGGCCATGAAGGGACTTCGAGAGATCTTCCCGGACGCCGTGCCGCACACCCCAGAGGAAATTCTGGAATTGTGGCTGAGTTGGTGGTGGGAACGGCAACACCCGCGCTGGAAGGCGCTTCCCCCCCTGGAACGCAAACGCCTGCGCACGGAGATTGACCGCCTGGGAGACCCTCAGGTCCAAATCCGCGAGCAAGCCTCTCTCAGGCTTGCCGAATCGGGGCTGGACGCGGCTTGGCCCCTTTTTGAAGTTTCTCGAAGCG
>SBBH01000008.1 GCA_005239795.1 Planctomycetales bacterium | reverse complement strand
TGGGTAGGCTGGAAGGTTTCTCCTATTATGGAACCAGCCGGTATAGAATCACGCCACTTTGGCATGAGCAGGGATCTGTGCACAAACTGGGGAAACTCGTGTCCGAATGGCGTTGCCGGCGGCGCTCGGAGCGCCTATAATTGCGGTTCGCCCTGAGAGCCGTCTGGGGCGAGCGGCCATGACCAAAGAGCCTATCGTTATCGGACATCGGGGCGCTTCGGGTCTGGCCCCCGAAAATACCATGCCGTCGTTCGAGCGAGCCCTCGCCGAGGGGGCCGACTGGGTGGAGTGCGACGTGCGCACCACCAAGGACGACCGGTTCGTCATCATCCACGATGCGTCGCTCGACCGGACCACGTCCGGAAAGGGGCGCGTCAGAGGCTGGCCGCTCCACAAGATCCGGGCCCTCGACGCTGGAAGCTGGTTCCACCCGCGCTACCGCGGGGAACATGTTCCGATCCTCGAAGAGGTCCTCGACTGGGCCAAGGAGCGGATGGGGCTGCTTCTCGACTGCAAGGGGGTCGATTCAAAAGTCATCGCGGCGCTTCTCAAGCGGTTCCAGATGACCAAGGGGGTCGTGGTTGCCTTCGAGACCTTGGCCGATATCCGCAAGTTCCGCGCCGCCGACCCTAAGACGCCAGTGGCGCTGACGCTCGCCAAAAACATCCCGCTTCCCTCCGTCGCCAAGGCCGGATGCCAGACCGTCGACGTCAAGTCATCTCTCTGGAACGCCGCCTACGCCGAGAAAGCCCGCCAGGCGGGGTTGAGCGTCAACGTCTGGACGGTGAATCTCGAGCGCGAGATTCAGGAAGCCGCCAGCCTCGATCCCCACGGTCTCATCAGCGACTTCCCCGACCGAGCCCGCCGGGCCCTCACGCTGACCGCGTCCAAAGTGTGATCTGACGAAGTCACTAGTCGCTAGTCGCTAAGATACCGCGCAAGAATAAGTGGAAGGATTCTGACGCTCTCGCCGATGGGCGAGACTTTCAGAATCCCTACAGTTATTTCGTTGCGACGCCTTAGCGTAGCACGATTTCCGCTCTGCCGCTGTTGACGCCGGCCGGGCCGTTGTGGCCTGGGGAACCCGCCGCCAGATCCGGCTTCCCGTTCCCGTCCCAATCGCCGACTCTGGAGACCGACGTCCCCCAGTCGATCCCCCTGCGCGACCCCATTCTTAATACCCAGGAGCGCCCCTGTCCGGCCCGAGAAGAGATACGTCTTTCCAGCGTTCGGGCCTGCCGGGCCATTGTGATAGGGAGCTCCGATTGCCAAGTCGTCATAGCCGTCCCCGTTCACGTCCCCCGCTCCGGCAACGGAGCGGCCGAACTCGTTGCGGGAGGGGCCGACCCATAAAAGATCGGCTGAATCCTTCCTCCGAAGAGCGCCCAGAGAGAGGAAGCAAGGCCAAGTGTGACGCCGGAAGCGATGAGAATATTTTTTTCACAATAGCTCATTTATTTTTTTCGCTTATTTCACATTAACTTTTTGGAGCGTATAAGCTTTTCTTGCTTTGGGCAATGTTTTTCGTAACGATAAAAAAAGGCCTTGGTCTTTTTTCCTTTTTTCTCTTCCTGCTTTTCCCTAGCGACTAGAGACTAGCGATTAGAAACTAGCAACGAGCGACTCATGTACGCCACCCTTCAGGAATTCATCGGAGAGCTTGAGGAGGCGGGAGAGCTTGTACGCGTTGCCACCGAGGTTGACCCGCGCCTCGAGATCACCGAGATCAGCGATCGCGTGATGAAGCGCGGGGGGCCGGCACTTCTCTTCGAGAAGGTCAAAGGGAGCGCATTCCCGCTCGCCATCAATCTTTTCGGGACCCGCGCGCGTATGTCGCGGGCGCTGGGCGTCGCCGACTACGAGGAAGTGGCTACGCGCCTGGCGCACCTTCTCGAGATGAAGCCGCCGGAAGGGCTTTGGGAAAAAGTGAAGATGTTGCCGACGCTCGCAGAGTTGGGGAAAGCCGCCCCCAAATCGGTCTCGCGCGGCGTCTGCCAGGAGGTGGTGGAGGAAAAGGATCCCTCGTTCGCCCCGTTCCCGGTCCCCGTCTGCTGGCCGGCCGACGCCGGGCGTTTCATCACGCTTCCCTTGGTCGTGACAGAGGACCCCGTGAAGAAGCGGCGCAACATCGGGATGTACCGCGTGCAGATCCACGACGGCCGCACGGCGGGGCTCCACTGGCAGACGCAGAAGGACGCGGCGCTCCAGTACCGGGAGGCCTTGGGGCCCGGCCAGAGGATGCCGGTCGCGATCTGCCTGGGGGGGGACCCGGCCCTGGTCTACGCGGCGAGCGCCCCCTTGCCGCCGGATCTTGACGAAGCCCTTTTCGCGGGATTCCTGCGCGGCGCGCCGGTGGAAATGGTCCCGGCTAAATCGATTGACCTCGCGGTTCCCGCCTCTGCCGAGATCGTTTTTGAAGGGTATGTCGTTCCCGGCGAGATGCGTCCGGAAGGGCCCTTCGGCGACCATACGGGGTTCTACACGCCGCCGGAGGAGTTCCCCGTTTTCCATCTCACCTGCGTCACGCACCGAGCGCATCCGGTCTTCCCGTCGACGATCGTGGGAAAGCCCCCGATGGAAGATCAGTGGCTCGGGAAAGCCACCGAGCGGATCTTCCTGCCTTTGATCCGCAAAATGCTCCCGGAGATCGTCGACATGAACTTTCCCGTGGAAGGGGGGTTCAACAGCCTGGTCGTCGTCTCGATCAAAAAGCAGTACCCGGGGCATGCCCGCAAGGTGATGCACGCCCTGTGGGGATTGGGCCAGATGATGTTCACGAAGATCATCGTGGTAGTGGATCACGACGTGAACGCGCAAGACCTTTCGGAGGTCTCCTGGAAGACGAGCATGAACATCGACCCCCGGCGCGATCTTGAGATCGTCCAGGGGCCCGTCGACACCTTAAACCACGCTTCGCCCTTACGCGACTACGGTTCCAAGGTCGGGATCGACGCCACCGCCAAGTGGGCTTCGGAAGGGTACGCGCGGACCTGGCCCACGGAGATCCGGATGGACCCGGCGGTTTCGGCGCTCGTGGACCGGCGGTGGAAGGACTATGGAATTGGGTCCTGACTTGAGGGAAGGTGCGGCTCAGCACTCAGCACTCAGCACTCAGCGCTCTCAGTCCGCCGAGATCCGCGAAATGTTCGCGGAGATCTCCGGACGCTACGATTTTTTGAACCATCTGCTGAGTTTTAATCTCGACCGGCTGTGGCGCCGGGCCCTTGTGAAGGAGGGGCTGACCGCGAACCCCCGCCGCATCCTGGATCTGGCCACCGGGACGGGGGATCTGGCGGCGCTTTTTCGGAAGCGCCTGCCGCAGGCTGGGGTCGTGGGGGCTGATTTTTGCCTGCCGATGCTGGAGCTGGCGCGGCGCAAGGCTAACAAGGCCAAAAGGGCCGCGCCCGGCCGCCTTTCTTGGACCGCCGCCGACGCTCTCAAGCTCCCATTCCGGGATGCGTCGTTCGATCTTGTGACGATCGCCTTCGGTTTGCGCAACTTTGCCGACCCGGCATTGGCCCTCTCTGAGATCCGCCGCGTGGCCGCGCCCGCCGGGAAGCTCCTGGTGCTCGAGTTTTCCATGGAGCTTTCGCCATGGTTGGCGGCCCTGTATCGGCCTTATTTTCGCCACGTGCTTCCGCGTCTGGGGCGGCTCGTCTCGGGGAGCGACGCCTACGCCTATCTCAACCGGTCGGTCGAGGCGCTTCCCGCCCCGGCAGAGGTCGCGGGATGGATGCAGGAGGGGGGATTCCCCTCGATCCGGACATGTCCCCTCTCGGGCGGGGTGGTTGTGCTCTATATCGCCAAATCGGACTAACAGCTTATCTGTCCATCTGTTTTTTTAGGGGTGGGGCGCGGAATGGAAAAGACTGTGAACCTCCGCATACCCAACTGTTTATATAGGCGGAGCTCATAGACAAGGAGAAAACAGATGCGTGGATTCTGGATAGCTCTGGCGGGAGGGGCTCTTTTCGGCGCGGGGGTTTGTGCCGGCGCGTTTTTGTTCGAGTTTGGACCGGTCCCGGCGGAGAGCACGGCGCCAAGAGGAGCGGCCCAAGGAAGCGACGTGAGAAGGGGAACCGCCCAGGCGCCAGAAGGGTCGCGGACGCTGGATGATCTCTGTCGAGAGGTCGCGCGGCTTTCCGCCGAGATTGCCTCCCTTCGCCAGGAACAAGGCCGCGGGAGGGATGTCGATTTTCAGGTCCGATCGGCCCAGACAGCGAACAGGGCGTCCGCCTCGGAAGAAGAGGAAGATATTTTTGACAGGGTTTCCCAAGGAAGGGGACACAAGCACAAATTCGATTTCGATAAAATGATGCTCGACAAGAAATTGGAAGCGGCAGGTGTTCCAGAAGAGAAACGCGACGAGATCTTTGCTCAGCTGGAGCAGGAGCGTGCGGCGATCGCGGAGCGTTTCCGCTCCGAGGTCGATCGGGCTCAATGGCAGGACTATGTGGATCGGAAGAGTCGCGGACATCACCGTCTCACTGACGAAGATCACAAGAGGATGCGAGAGATGGATCGGGTATTCAAGGCAATCCAGGAGAGGGTTCTGGCCCAGAACGCGCATGTCTATGGGGGGCTTTCAGATGAGCAACGCGCAAAGGTGGAGAGCTCACGCGGGGGGGAATTGGGTGTCGGCCCCCACGGTGAGCCGACGGTCAACCCGGGATTTCCTGGCAGAGGCGTAGGATCTTTTTTCCATTAGGCTGGTTGATTTAAGGAAATCGTCTATGAGCGGAGCATGGTTGGCGTTGGCAGGAGGCGCTTTATTCAGCCTGGGCGTCTGCGCTGGCGCGTTTCTGTTGAATTCGCCGCCGGCGCATTCGCAAGGGGCCGCGCCGACGGGTCTCGTCGTCAAACCGGTCGGAGAGCTTGCGCCAGGGATCGCCGAGCTCAGGCTGGAGGTCCACAAGCTCGCGGACGAGTTCGCGCGGATCCGCGAACAGATGGCGCTGGGACCGGCCGAGGATGATTTTTACGCGCACAGGGATGATTCTTCGGAGGTCCGAAAGCTCTCAGAGCAGGACAATAACAGCACATCCTTTCAGGATAGCTCTGGCGGCGCGGTCGCAAGAAAAGGAGATGAAGAGAGGGAGCGGAGACGATCCAGGGATGAGCGCGCGATAGAGGAGGTCTTCTCTGATCTGGGCCTGTCCGATGGAGAGCGCGGCTCGATTGCAGCGCATCTTCCAACCGAGCGGTTTGCCATACAGGAGCGCTTCCGCTCGCAGATCGGCCGCCAGGAGTGGGAGGAGTTTCGGGCGTTGAAGAGCCGGGGATGGCGCCGCCTCCTGCCGGAAGAGCGAGAGAAGATGTTGCGCGTCGAGAACCGGTTCAAGGAAATCCAGGAAGAGACGCTCCGGGCCTACGCCCAGGCTGGTTTTTACCAATTTTTGACGCCCTTCCAACGGGAGTCGATCGAGTTCCTGCGGGGAGGGTTCCTCGACGTCAGCCCGGACGGTGAGCCGGTCGTCAAGGCGTTCGGGGAGCGCGCTCGTTTCAGAGGCCGCTGAAGGAAACACGTGTCCCGCTCCACGAGTATCCCCAGTTTGAGGAGCCGATAAACCGGTAAAGAGGCACCTCCTTTTATCCGAAGGGGTTTGTGTTCACGCAAATCCCTGGGGACAAAG
>SBBH01000111.1 GCA_005239795.1 Planctomycetales bacterium | reverse complement strand
CTGTTATCGCTGAGCCGCTTTTACGTACGAACTATTTTTGGAGGCATTTCCCCTGTGAAATGTTGGAAAAGTCACCACTGAACTGGGGATACTCGAGCCTCCGAGGGGCCTTGCGAAGCGTCGCGGGGACCCGGTACGATGCCCCGGTGGACCGCCTCTGGGCGCCGTGGCGGGGCGAGTATGTCAAGAAGCTGCCGGACCTCAGCGGTTGCTTCTTGTGCGAAGCGATCGGAGGAAATGACGATCGCGCCTCGCTCGTGGCGGCCCGACGAGCGCGCGTCTGTGTGGTGCTCAATCGCTACCCGTTTGGGAACGGCCATCTGATGGTGGCTCCCTACCAGCATGGGGGGGACTTGGCGGGCGCCAGCGACGAGATCCTCACAGAGCTGATGACAACCGCGCGTGATCTCTGCGTGGTCTTGAAGGAGTCGATGCGCGCCCAAGGGTTCAACGTGGGCTTGAATCTCGGACAGGCCGGGGGGGCGGGTTTGAAGGATCACCTCCATCTGCACGTTCTTCCACGATGGCCGGGAGACGCCAATTTCATGTTGGTCATGAATGACACCCGCGTCATCAACCAGTCCTTGGACGCGCTCTGGGAGCTTTTGCACGAGGCACTCCAGGCCCGATGGCGATAAATCTGACCTGCCGTTGCGGAAAGAAACTTGTGGTCCGCGACGATCTGGCAGGCCGCAAGGGAAAATGTCCAGCCTGTGGGATGGTGTTGGAAATCCCGGCCTTTCCCGGTGCCCGACCCCTTGCCGCAGCGGCGTCCTCCTTTCAAACATCCCAACCGAAACCAGCGCAGTCCAGCGCCAAGTCCTCGTCGCGCATCATCTTCCCATCGTCTGAGCCGCCGGCCGCCGGCGCGGCAGCGGAAAAGGGGAGCGGGAAATCCTGCCCCCAGTGTCAGACTCCCGTGAAATCCCAGGAGATTTTCTGCGTTAAGTGCGGCGCATCCCTGGAAACCCGCGCCCCTTCTCGATTGACGCGCCGCACAGGGGACAGTAGCGTGAGCTTACCTCGTCTTCCCAAGGAAAATCTTTGGAAGCGCCGGGGGATCACAGCGCTCGCTGTGGCCCTCCCGATTCTAGCGCTTCTCCTTTGGCATGGCGCCCGAGAGAGCGCGGCGGCGCGCCAATGGCGCGAAGCCACGCAGGACGGCGCGTCAATCCCGAGACCCGAGGTCCTGGATCGGCTGATGAACATGGATCCGCGGGAACAGTTGCGCATCTGCCGATTCAGGATTGATGGCGACATCGCGCGCATGAGTCACTTGTCTTTTGAGAGCAGGCGAGAAGGGTACGAGGACTTCTATCATCTGGTCGATCTCTCTTCGGTGCCAGGACACTACCGTCCAGATCTGGGGTGGTGGTCCCGCCGGAAAGCGATATCGCAGATTGAAGACTGGTGGGAGGAGAGCCGCAGCGGTCTTTACTGGGACCCGGTGAAGTGTCGCTTCGGTGCGAAGAGGCGGAGCGTCCAGATCGTTTCCGTCGCTCCCGCCGTTCCGATTGAGGAATGACCCGATGATTGGACGGCACGAGATCGAGGAACGGGAGCGCCAGACCCTGGCGCCCTATGCGATGAAGGCGGCCGGGTCACGCGGCCGCGCGCACCCCGAGCCGGAGCATCCCTATCGAACCTCCTTCCAGCGCGACCGCGACCGTGTGATCCACAGCACCGCCTTCCGGCGCCTGGAATATAAAACCCAGGTTTTCGTCAACCATGAGGGGGATTACTATCGCACGCGCCTCACGCACACGATCGAGGTGGCCCAGATCGCCCGCTCCATCGCCCGGGCTCTGGGCTTGAACGAGGATCTTACGGAAGCGGTGTCGCTGTCGCATGACCTAGGGCACACGCCGTTCGGGCATTCGGGCCAGGACGCCCTCAACGCGATCGTGGCCGGCTGCGAGCCAAAAATCGAGCCGACTCGCTTCGAGCACAATCGCCAGAGCCTCCGGATCGTGGATCTTCTCGAGCGGCGCTACCCGGAATTTCCCGGCTTGAATCTCACCTATGAGGTGCGCGAGTCGATTGCCAAGCACGCCCAAGGGAGTGGTGGGACCGGATTCCCGGGGATCGACGTTTCCACCCGGCCGTTACTCGAGGCGCAGGTCGCTGACGCCTCGGATTCGATCGCCTACGACAACCATGACATCGACGACGGATTGAAATCGGGCCTTTTGACGGAGGAGGATTTGGAGGAAGTTGAATTGTGGGGAGGGGCCCGTGCCGAGATCCGCAAGCGCTATCCGAATCTTTCGGCCAAAGAGAGCCGGATCCCGACGGTGCGGTTTTTGATTGACCAGGAGGTGACGGACCTGGTGAATTGGACCACGGCGCGGATCCGCGAGACGAGGGTCGACTCTCCCGAGGCCGTGCGTACCGCGCCCCTCCTGGCGGGGTTTTCCCCGGAATTTTCAAAACGGCGCAAGGCGCTCCAGGCGTTCCTGCACCAGCGGCTCTACGGCCACTGGCGCGTGCGGCGCATGCAGATCAAGGCGGAGCGGTTTTTGCGGGAGCTGTTCATGGCCTATTACGAGCATCCGGATCAGCTTCCTTCGGAGTACCGGAGCCTCGTCGAGAAAGACCCGGCCCAGAAGAAGCGCATCATCACCGACTACGTCGCCGGGATGACGGACCGGTACGCCCAGGAGGAGTACCAGAAGCTCTTCCATCCCTTCGAGCGGGTTTAGATTCTGTCTGACAAGATGACTGCGCTGACGCCGGAGCAGATTGCTGAAGGGTTACATTTACACGAGGGGGATGTCTTGTGGGTATTGAGGAAAGCCAATGCCGCTCTAAGCGATGGCAGCTTGTACGAGTCTTTGAAAGAGAAGGGTTTAGAAGAAGCCCAAGTTCGATCGGCCGCGGAGAGACTTAAGCTGAAAGGGGTTGTCTCGGTTGCAAAGGAAGAGGTTCAAACCTGGGTATTTCTTGGTGGAATCAGTCGTGGACATGCTCGCGAGGGATCCGTGGAAAGTCGAATACAAAAATATCTTCAGACGAATCAGGGGTGTTCTCCGGTAAAAGCGCGGAACGATTTGCATCTCACCCAAGAGGAATGGGGTACTGCATTTGGGAATCTCAAACGTCTGGGCCTTGTTGAAACAACACCTGAAGATGGTCTTAAGTGGAAAGGCGGCGCAGGAGAAGCACAACTCAAGGCACTCGATGAGGTCCTTTTAAAGTTGGGAGACCAAGGGAAACTTGCGCTTGAAGAGCTTTCGCCAGAGCAATGCGAGGAAGTAAAAAAACGTTGCAGGAAATCTCGGGGTTCAGGAAAAGACCTTTTTCAGATAACAGAAACCGTTAAGCGTTGGTATGCCATCACAGATCTGGGGCGTTCAGCTCTAACGATTTTCGAGACTCGTTCTGCTGCTGGATTGGAGCGGCAGTATGATTTTTCAATATCGCCGCCGCGGATCGTCGCGGGGCGCGCGCATCCCTACCGCGCCTTCTTGGACTGGGTGCGCCGCAAGCTCGTGTCGTTAGGATTCGAGGAAATGACCGGCGACATGGTGGAAAGCGAATTCTGGAACTCCGACGCCCTCTACATGCCGCAGTTCCATCCGGCGCGGGCAATCCACGATGTCTACTACGTGCAAAAGGAGGGGGCGGCGGCCGGGCGCGACCCGGAGACGTGCGCCACGGTCCCTTCGATCGAGGAGTCATTTCTCGCCAACGTCTCAGCGGCGCATGAAAACGGCGGGAAAACAGGCTCGCGCGGCTGGCGCTACCGCTTCGATCATGCACGGACGCGGCGGATGATCCTCCGGAGCCAGGGGACGGCGCTTTCCGCGCGCTGGATGGCGAAAAAGGACCTCGCGATCCCAGGGAAATATTTCGGGATCGCCCGGTGCTTCCGGAACGACACCGTCGACGCGACGCACGCCCCCGACTTTTTCCAGGTGGAAGGGATCGTGGTCTCGAGGACCATCAATATGACCCATCTCCTGGGGCTTTTGAAGCTTTTCGCCCAGGAGGTGGCGCGCGCGAAGGAAGTGCGTTTCCTCCCTGCCTACTTTCCCTACACGGAGCCCTCCGTCGAGGTGCACATCCCGCATCCAGCGGCCGGCTGGATGGAGATGGGCGGCTCCGGGATTTTCAGACCTGAGGTGACCCGTCCGCTTCTAGCCGATCCGGAGGCGCGCGTCATCGCGTGGGGGCTGGGGCTCGACCGGATGGCGATGTCGGCCTTGGGGATCTCGGACATACGGGACCTTTTTAGTTCCGACCTGGAATTTCTTCGAAGCAAGCCCGCAGTCTTTTTGTAACGATGCCCACCATCACCGCGTCGCTGGCCGATTTGTCCGCACTCACGGGGGAGACGCTGTCTCCCGCGACTGTGGAAGCGCTCCTGCCCCTTGTGAAGGGGGAGATCAAGGGGCTCTCCGGCGACGAGATCAAGATCGAACTGAACGACACGAACCGCCCCGATCTCTGGTGCCCGGAGGGGATCGCCCGCCAGTGGCGTGCGCGGCGCCTGGGGCCCCAGCGCTACCCCTTTTTCGACCGCGCGCCTCATGCTCCGTCATCGATCCAGGCGGATCCGAGGCTCGGCGCCATACGCCCCTGGGTGGGGGGATTTATCGCGCGCGGCTCTGCCGTCACCGATCTCTTTTTGAAATCGCTCATCCAGACGCAGGAGAAGCTCTCGGACAATTTCGGGGCGTTCCGGAAAACCCTGTCGATGGGGGTTTATCGCGCAGTCCACATTGCCTTTCCCGTCTTCTATCGGGCGGTTGGGCGCACCGAACGGAAATTCGTTCCGTTGGGGTTTGAGGTCGAAATGACGCTCGCAGAGATCCTGGAAAAACATCCCAAGGGGGTCCAATTCGGGAAAAGCGCGCTCCCCCTCAAAGGGCCGGTGCCGATCCTGGAGGATGCAAAGGGGCGCATCCTTTCCTTCCCGCCGATTGTGAACAGCCGAGCCTCAGGGGAAGTGAAGATCGGCGACACGGACCTTTTTATCGAAATGACCGGGACAAATTTTTGGTCGGTGGCTCTGGGACTCAATATTTGCGCCGCCAACCTCGCCGACCGCGGCTATACGATCGAGGGGGTGAACACCCTGTATGCGGAAGGGAGCGCTCCGCCCCTGGGGCGCCTCGTGGTCGCCCCGCACCCCTTGGCAGACTGTCTCGTCCGCGAGGCCGATCTGCCAGCGCCCCTGGTCTCGGAGCTTTTAGGGGCGCCCCTGTCGCCCCGCGAGATCGCCGAGGCACTTTTTCGCTATGGCGTCGAAGCCGCTCCCTGCGCCCTCTCAGGCACGCGTGGCTCCGGCCCCGGTCTCAGTAAGGAAAAGACAATCTCCTGCCGGATCCCCGCCTGGCGCATGGATTTCATGCACCCGGTGGATCTGGTGGAGGACGTGCTCCTAGCCCGCGGCCTGTCGTCGGTCGTCCCGGCGATGCCTGCAGAGTTTACGGTGGGGCGCTCGGACCCCCTGGTCGCTTTCGCCGATGCCGCGCGGCAGGCTTGGACGGGGCTCGGATTCGAAGAGATTTTCTCGAACGTCCTTGCAGCCGAGAGGGATCTCTGCGAGCGCCTGAACCGTCGACCCGGCCTGGTCGCGCGGATTTTGAATCCCTACTCGGCGAGTTACGCGGTCCTGCGCGATTCTCTGTTGGCCTCTCTCCTGCGCGTCGAAGCGGCGAGCGCTAAGGCGCTCTACCCGCACCGGATCTTCGAGGCGGGAGAGGTGGAGTCGATCGTGGGGGATTCTTTTAAGACCCAGTTGCGCCTGGCGGCTCTCATCGCCCACGACAAGGCGAATTTCTCTGAGCTCCAGGCTTCCCTCTGGGCCTTTTTGGTCCCCTGGGGGAAGGATCTCTCGATCCTGAAGCCAGAGCGGCCCGACCCGGCCTTTATTTCGGGGCGTTTAGGAAAGATCCTCGTCGAGGGACGCCCGATCGGCCAGATCGGAGAGATCGCGCCCGAGGCGCTTGAATCTTGGTCGGTTCGCGTTCCATGCGCCGCGCTCGAGATCGACCTGGCCGCCTTGAGGGAAATTCTGTTTCCCGCCGCATGAAGCGCCGTCTCGGAAAAATCCTTGCGGCGGCGGTGATCTTGGCCGGCGGCCGCTCGCGCCGCATGGGGCGCGACAAGGCGGTGCTCCGGATCGGGGGAAGGCGGCTTCTTGATATCGCGGCGGCGCGCTTAGCAACGCTTTTCCCTGAGATTTTGGTCGCCGTCGGCCGTCGACGGTTGCGCCTGCCTCCCGAGACGCGCGCGGTGCGGGACCGTTTCGCGTGGCGCGGCCCCGCGGCGGGGATCCACGCGGCGCTTCTTTCGGCCCGGCATGACTACGTTTTCGCCGTCGGGTGCGACATGCCGCTCGTTTCGCCGCGCCTGGTGCGGTTGCTTTGGAAGCGTCTGGCCGGTGCCCGGGGGGCAGTACCTGTGGGGCCGCGCGGCGTCGAACCGCTCTTGGCTTTCTATGCGCGGGACCTCGCCCGTCCGCTTGCGCGCGCCTTGAGCGCCGGGGACGTGGCGGCGCGCGATCTGGCGCGCCTCGCCGGCGTGCGCCGCGTCCCCTGGGAGGCCGTGCGGCGGGTGGATCCTCGGGGGACGTCTTTCGTTAACCTGAACCGCCCGGAGGATCTGAGGCTTCCGCTGGGCCGGCGCCGCGCGGTAGAGTAGGGGTTCGAGGGAAGGTTGCCGTTTCCGTCAAGGAAGGGGTGAACGGACGATGGGAAGCCTGATCAAGAAACGCCGCAAGAAGATGAACAAGCACAAATACAAAAAAATGCGCAAGCGTCTCGCCTTCTTGAGAAAGTAATTTTTAGCCGCTGACGGGCCGTTCCTGCAGGGTGTCCCCCAGCAGATTGAAACCCAGGACCGCGAGGCTGATCGCCGTCCCCGGCACGAGGACCGTCCAGGGGGCGGTGAGGAATTGGTTTCGTCCCAGGCTGACATCGGTCCCCCATTCGGGGATCCCCGGCTCCACACCGAGCCCCAAGAACCCCAGTCCCGCGATTTCTAAAATGCTTGTCCCCAGGGCGAGGCTCGTCAGGGCCGCAAGCGTCGGAGCAATGTTGGGCAAGATCTGCCGAACGAGGATGCGGCAGCCCCCCGCGCCCAGGGCGCGCGCCGCGGCGACGTAATCGAGCGCGGCCTCGACCCGCACGCGCGCGCCCTGGGCG
>SBBH01000183.1 GCA_005239795.1 Planctomycetales bacterium | reverse complement strand
TCAGCTCGCTCAGCGTCCGTATCCCTTTCACCGCCTCCAGCGCCACTCGCGCCTTGAACTCGTCCGAGTGCCTCTTCCGCTTCTGGCTCATCCCTTCTCTTCCCGTCTCCTGGACCCAGATCTTGCCACAATTCTTGGCTTACCGACCTGTCCAAAAAACGGGGGGAACTTCACTGTCGCAGTTTCTGGACGGCGCGCGCTGTGGCATCGATGGCGCGGTCGATGTGGTCTTCGGTGGTGGCCCGGCCCAGCGAATAGCGCGTGGCGCTCACCGCCAGTTGGGCCCGAACTCCCATCGCCGCCAGGACGTGGCTGGGCTCCCGATGGGTCGAGGTGCAGGCCGACCCCGAGGCGACGCTGATCCCCTCCTGATCGAGATGCAGGATGATCCCTTCCCCTTCGATCCCGTCAAAGCAGGCTGACAGGATGTGGGGGAGGCGTTCCGTCGCATGTTGATTGAGGTGTACTCCCGGGACGTGCTCGCGCAGGCCCTCGGCCAGGCGCGCGCGCAAGGCCGAGATTCTCTGGTTTTCGCTTGTCATCTCCGCCACGGCGAGCTCCAGGGCTTTGGCGATCCCCGCGATCCCCGCCGCATTTTCGGTTCCGGCGCGCCGGCCGAACTCGTGATCTCCTCCCACCAGGAGGGGAGCCAGGCGCACGCCTTTGCGGACATAGAGAAGGCCGATCCCCTTGGGTCCGTAGATCTTGTGGGCCGAGATCGAGAGGAGGTCGACGCCCAGCGCCTTGACGTTTATGGGGATCTTCCCGGCGGCCTGGACGGCGTCCGTGTGGACGAGCGTTTTCCCTGGCCCCGCATGCGCGATCCGGGAGATCTCCTCCACGGGTTGGAGCGTTCCGACCTCGTTGTTGGCGAGCATCACCGAGACGAGAACCGTGTCCGGGCGCAGGCGTTTTTTAAGCTCCTCCGGCTCGACGCGCCCGCCGGCGTCGACTCCCAGGCGCTCCACGGCGAACCCCTCTTCTTTGAGCTGGTCGCCGGCATGGCCGACGGCGTGATGCTCGATGGCGCTCATCACGACATGTTTGCCAAGCCCCGCGGCGGCGCGCGCGGCGCCCAGGACCGCGAGGTTATCGGATTCCGTCCCGCCACTCGTGAAGACGATCTCGCGCGGCTGGGTTCCTAAAAGCCCTGCGATCTTCTCGCGGGCGTCCTCCAGGGCCTTGCGGGCGGCGCGCCCTGCGGCATGGATGCTCGAGGGGTTTCCGGGGCACTCTTCCCCCAGGAAGGGGAGCATCGCCTCGCGCACTTCCGGCCGCACCGGCGTCGTGGCGGCATGGTCCAGATAGACGAACTTCATAACCCCATTTTAACCGGGTCTTCGGCGCTACGCCTTGCGGCTTCTTTCGATCGCCTGGCGCAGGCGGTCCGCTTCGCCCCGGGCAGCCTCGGCAAAATCGTTCTTCGCAGAGGCGTAGAGGATACTCCTGGAAGCGGCAATGAGGGCGTTCTCGCTCTGTGCATCGCGGCCGTTTTTGATGGCCGCCTCGAGGCCTCCTCCTTGGGCGCCGATCCCGGGGATCAAAAGGATCCGGTCGGGCAGGATTGAGCGGACGACGAGGATCTCATCCGGGAACGTAGCCCCTACCACCGCTCCAATGTTTTTCCAGGGGAGTCCTGCGATTTTCTTGGCCAGGACCTCGTAGACGGGGGAGCCGTCCGGGGCCACGGGGAGATCCTGGATGTCGCGCGCCCCGGCGTTGGAACTTCTGACGACAACAATCACATGGCGCGCGGGGTCACGGCAGAACGGTTCCAGCGTATCGAGGCCCAGATAGCAGACGACCGTGACGGCGTCTGCTCCCCAGGATTCGAAAGCGGCCTTGGCATAAAGCTGGTTCGTGTGGGGGATGTCGGCGCGCTTGGCGTCGAGGATGACGGGGATCGCCGGATAGTTTTTGCGCAGATGCTCCATCGTTTTTTGGAGCGATCTTAAACCCTCGATGCCGAGAGCCTCGTAAAACGCGATCTGCGGTTTGTAGCACGAGACGAGATCCGCCGTCGCGTCGATCACGGCCTTGTTGAAGGCATAGACCGGGTCGGGGCCGCGCCGGACCGTTTCGGGGAATTTCGAAGGCTCCGGGTCGAGCCCCACGCAGAGCCATGAATGGTTCTTAGCGGCGGCCGCGCAGAGTTTCTCCGGGAAGGAGGCCACGGAGGGGCCATTCTAAGCGACCCTGACAAAGTTTTTTCTCAGAACTTTGTCAAGAGGTCGCTGGCCCTGAGCGAGGTCCCGAGCTTGTCGAGGGGACGAGTCGAAGGGGCATCCCTCTCGACGTTTTATCGCCTCAAATAGAGATAGAACTCTCCTGTGACGAGGAGCCATCGAAGGCGGCGATTTGACGATAGCGCTCTTCGAAAATCGGATCGTGAGCGGGCTGCCGGCTCAGGATCAAAACAACCTCTCTATAGGTCGAGTTTAGCCATTTTCTGACGCTTTCCGGCGCTCAAGCCGCATAACAAAAAAGCCGGCCTGCCGATCGCGCTCCCTGACAAGAGCAGATCGGAGGTCGGCTTGGATACGGCAAGACTGGTATCGGCGTTCGAGCGGATGATCCTTCAACTGTCTCCGGCGTTCACGCGCCCCACGATGGGGACCTTCCGGCAACTGGCGCGCGGATGGCTCCTGATTCCTGGCGTAGGCACCGTCACCGGCATGATCCGCACCCTTGGTGCGGGAGCTGAGAAACACTGGACCGTCTACGAGAAATTCTTCTACCGAGCGAGCTGGTCGCTCGCCGAGGTCAGCCGACTCCTTCTGACGCGGCTCGTCAGGCCGCTCCTCTCCGACACCCCGGGTCTCAACATCGACGACACGACCTGCGGCCGGCGGGGCAAGCATGTGGCTTTTGCAGGATGGTTCAAGGACGCATCGGCCTATGCCAGGAAAGAGGTGATCCACTGGGCGCACAACTGGATCGTCTCGGCGGTGACGTTGCGACAGAAGGGCTCGCCCCTTGTC
>SBBH01000025.1 GCA_005239795.1 Planctomycetales bacterium | reverse complement strand
GTCGGGGGGAGGAGGTCGAGGGGAAATCGTTCAAGGATTTCCTCTCGGAGTCGCTTTCGGAGGTGAACCGTCTTCAGGTGGAGGCGCAGGACGCCATGAACCGTTTCGCGACAGGCCAGACCCAAAATCAGGCAGACGTGATCTCGGCAGTGCGCCAAGCGGAGCTCGCTTTCAACATGATGATGGAAATCCGAAATAAGCTGGTCGATGCCTATCAGGAAGTGTTGAGAATGAGGGTGTAGAGTCAGGAGGAGTTTTTGAAACGCCAAACATCCAGTGCTCTTTAGGAGCAAGGAGGGATCGTGGCCTTCTGGGATGGACTCATCACGCAGGCGAAAACGATCTACGCGGGGATGGGGACGCGCGAACGGATCTTCGTCGTGGGCGGGACGTTTCTCATGCTCGCGGGGTTGGTGGTGTTCGCGTTCGTCTTCCCCGCGGGAGGGGGGCTTGAGCCACTTTCCGCGACCCCCTTCGATCCCGCGGAGCAGGCCAAGGCGATCAGCGTCCTCACGGCCGCTGGAATCCGGCCGACGGTCAAAAACGGAATCCTGCTCGTTGAGCGGGATTCCTTGGGATCGGCCCGCCTTCTGCTGGCTTCGCAGGACGCCCTTCCCAGCAAGGGGTTCGGCTTCCCTGATCTCGTGTCGCGCCAGCCGTTCCCGGGCCGGCACGAGCAAGATCGCAACTGGTTGATCGCGCTTCAGAGAGAGCTTGAGAAGGCGATCGGGTCGATCGACGGGGTCGATACGGCCCGTGTCATTATCAACCCTGGTGATGAGAACCCTTCGGTTCTTGCGATGGACCGCGAGTTCGGAAAGCCCACGGCGTCGGTCCTTCTGCGGTTGCGACGGCGGGAGCGTCTGGCCGACGAGGCGATCATCGGGATCAGGAACCTGATCGCGGCCTCCCGCAAGGGGATGAGCGCAGAGGACGTGAAAGTGGCCGACACCTTAGGGCGCACATACGAGCCGCGCAAGGGGCGCGATCTGGAACAGGCTTCATCCCTTCTTGAACTTCAGGGACAGATCGAGTCGTACTACGCCGCGAAGGTCCGGAGTCTTTTTGCGACTCTTCCGGGCGTTGTGGCCGTGGTGAATGCGCGTTTGAAGGCGAGCGCGGTCGACCGGCAGATCAGCCGCGTCGACCCTGACGAGGTGGTGGACCTGATGCGCAAGACCGTCGAAGAGCGCAAGGAGCATCTGGGTGAGAAGGCAGGCGCCGTGACGGGGGTCGACAGCAACATCGGGACGGACACGGCCGCGGCGGCGGGGTCGCAGAAGTTCGTCGACACCCACAACGAAGAGGAGGTCACGAGCGACGTCACGCGCATCGTCGAGAAGATCATTGAGAAGCCTGGCGAGCTTCTCGAGATGACGGCCTCGGTCATGATCCCCCGGCGGCTCGGCCCCCCCTCGGAGGATGGCGTGGCGAAGACCGTACCGTTCCCGGAGGAGGATCTTGTCAAATTCAAGAAGCAGGTGATGGGGGCTTGCGGGATCAGCGACGCGCGCTTGGTGGAGGTGATGGATTTCGAGCCGCCGCCCGACTTCTATCCGGAGCCGGCGTCCTGGTGGCGGGATCTTCTGCGGGAGATGGCGCGCAGGCCTGAGGGGATGCTCTTGGGGATCGCGTCGCTCGCGGCCATCTTTTTCCTGGCGCGCTTCGCCCGCGGCGGTCCATCGAAGGCCGAGGTGGCGGCCGCGCAGGCCGCGGCCGCAAAAGCCGCCGAACCGCTCCCGGAGCTCAAGCTGCCGGAATTGTCGCCGGAGGAGAAGGTGGAGGAACAGGTCCGTCAGGCGGTGCAGAGGAATCCGCAGTTGGCGGCGGGACTTATCCGGCGGTGGCTCATGGAGAGCCAGGGGTAAGGGAACGCTATGGCTCAAGGTGCATCAGGAGGTCCGCCGCCCGTCATCACAGGAGTCCGCAAGGCCGCGATCTTCCTGGTTTCGGTAAAGAAGGATCTGGCGACCCAGGTCCTCTCTCATCTCGATGAAGACGCCGTCAAGGTGGTTTCCATGGAGATCGCCAGACTCGAGGGGGTGACGGCCCGGGAACGCAACACAGTCCTCGAGGAATTTTTTCAATTGAAGGTGGCCCGCGAATATGTGGAACAGGGAGGGCTCGATTACGCCAAGGAACTGTTGGAGAAGACCCTGCCGAAGGATCGCGCCGCCGACGTCCTGGACGCCGTCCAGCAGGCGATCCAAATGACGCCTTTCAGCTTCCTGCAGAAAACGGAGTCGGAAAATCTCCTCACGTTCATCCAGGACGAGCATCCCCAAACGATCGCCTTGATCCTGGCGCACCTGCCGCCCACGCGCGCGGCCGAGGTGTTGAAGGGGTTTCCTCCGAAGAAGCAGCTCGAGGTCGTCAAGCGGATCGCCACCATGGAACAGACCAACCCCGACATCCTGCACGAAGTGGAGCGCAGCCTCGAGCGGCGCCTGTCGGCCTTCGTCACGCAGGAATTCTTCGAGGATGTGGGGGGCGTCCAGCGTGTCGCCGAGATCCTGAATTTGGCCGACCGCGCGACGGAAAAGGCGGTCCTCGAGAGCCTCGAGGAGGAGTCTCCGGATCTTGTGGAGACGATCCGGCGGCTCATGTTCGTCTTCGAGGACATCCTGAAGGTGGATGACCGCGGGATCCAGAAGGTCCTAAAGGAAGTGGATCAGCAGGAGTTGGCGTTGGCCCTGAAGACTGCGAGCACGGAGCTGCGCGACAAGATCTTCCGGAACATGTCGGAACGCGCTTCCCAGCTCATCAAAGAAGAGATGGATTTTATGGGGCCGGTACGCGTCTCGGACGTCGAGTCCGCCCAGCAGAGGATTGTCGACATCGTGCGCCGGCTTGAGGACGCCGGCGAAATCATCATCCAAGGGCGCGGCGGCGAGTCGGAAGTGGTTGTATGACAAAGGTTCTGCGCGGCGTGGCCCCCATCAGCCCCTACATCCTCGAGGATGTGGAGGTGCGGTCCCGTCAGATCCTCGAGGAGGCGCGCCGCGTGGCCGCCGCCGAGGCAGAAGCGCTCGTCTCGACGGCGAGGTCCGAGGCGGACCGGATCCGGACTCAAGCCGAGAAGGAGGGGCGCGAAAAAGGGCTCGCGCAGGGGATCACGGAGGGGCGCGAGAAAGGGCTGGCCGAGGGGCGCCAAGAGGCGCTGGCGAAGGTGGCTCCAGCCTGGGAAACGGCCCAGAAGGCGATCACGGAGGCGGCCGGCCGCCTCGAGGGGGCCGTGGCCGAGGTCACGACGCGTGCCGATGAGAAGGTGCTCGCCCTCGCCTACAAGATCGGCCAGATCGTCCTCAAGCGGGAAATCTCCATCGACCCGAACGCTTTTCGCGCAAATCTGCAGGCGGCCCTGAAGGCGGCGGCGCGCACAGGGCATTTCCGCGTCCGGCTCCATCCAGAGGACCTGGCGACGCTCCAGGGCGCTTTCGAGGAGTTCAAGCCGCTCCTGCCGGCGACGGGCGTCATCGAGTGGGTGGGCGATGAACATGTCGAGCGCGCAGGAGTCGTCGTGGAGACCGCCGTCGGGGATGTCGACGGGGGGATCGCGACGCAGCTGGCGCAGATTGAGGAGGCGGTCCTGGGGCGTGCCGCGGGAGGAAAGCGATGACGACGCTCGTCGAGCGCGCCTGCGGCCGGCTTGAGGGAATGGATACGGTGGTTCCCGTGGGCCGCGTGCGGGAGGTGATCGGCCTCACGATCGAGGTGACGGGGCTTTTCGTTCCGATCGGGAGCCTCTGCGAGATCGAGGGGGCAGGGCATGAGATCCGCGCGGAGGTGGTGGGATTTCGCGCCGACTGCGCGCTTCTGGTGGCTCTGGATCTCATGGAGGGGATCCGGCCGGGCTTGATTGTGCGTCGCATCGCGACGGCCCCCGAGGTCGGCGTCGGGCCGGCGCTTCTCGGGCGCGTCATCGACGGCATGGGACAGCCTCTCGACGGAAAAGGGCCTGTGGCCTTCCTTGAAAAGAGGCCGCTCCATCAGAGTTCTCCTCACCCTTTGCGCCGGCGGCGCATCACTCAACCGATGGCGACCGGTATCCGTTCGGTGGACGCGCTGCTCACCTGTGGCCGGGGGCAGCGCATGGGCATCTTCTCTGGAAGCGGCGTGGGAAAGAGCATCCTTTTGGGGATGATGGCCCGTTATAACCAGGCGCCGGTGACAGTCATCGCCCTCGTGGGCGAACGCGGCCGTGAGGTGCGCGAATTTCTCGAACGGGACTTGGGTGAGGAAGGGCTTAGCCGTTCGGTCGTTGTCGTGGCGACCTCCGACCAGGCTCCGACCCTGCGGATCCGCAGCGCCTTTGTCGCGTCCGCGGTGGCGGAATATTTCCGGGATCAGGGGAACGACGTGGTGCTTTTGTGCGACTCGGTCACGCGCGCGGCGCACGCTCAGCGGGAGATTGGCCTCGCGATCGGCGAACCCCCTTCCACCAAGGGGTATCCTCCGTCGGTCTATTCGCTCCTGTCGCGGCTTCTCGAGCGCGCGGGGCAGGCGGAGCAGGGGTCGATCACCGGGTTCTATACGGTGCTAGTGGAGGCCGACGATCTCACCGAACCGATCGCAGATGCGACGCGGGCGGTCCTGGACGGCCATCTGTGGCTCTCGCGCGATCTGGCGCACCGGGCTCATTTTCCCGCGATCGATCCCCTGCAGAGCGTCAGCCGCGTCATGACGGATGTGGTATCGCTTGAGCATCAGGGAGCCGCCATGGAAGTGAAATCGCTCCTGGCGGCTTACCGCGAGGTGGAGGATTTGATCCACGTCGGCGCGTATGTCAAGGGGACGAATCCACGCGCCGACCGCGCGATCGCTAAGATCGACAAAATCCATGCCTTTCTTCGGCAATCGGTTCGGGATCCCGCGCCCTACGCCCAGACGCTGGAAACCTTGAGGGAACTGGCCGCGCCGCCGGCTCCCGCCGCTGGCGGGAAAACCGAGATCAAGGACAAGGAAAGGAAAGGCGCCGCCCGATGAAACGGTTCAAATTTTCGCTCGAGACGGTCCTCAAACTCCGGCGCATCCAGGAGCAGAGGGCCGCCACAACCCTGGCCCGGCATGCTCGAGCCGTCGGCCAGATCGAGGAGGAGATCCGCCATATGGGCGAGGAGCGGCTGGACGAAATCGAGTCGTTGCGCACGAGCCTCGCGGCGGGCGGCGCGGTCGAGGATCTGGTCAGGGCGAACGCCTATCTTTTTGCGATTTCCCGGAAGATGGAGCGCCGGACGCAATCCCTGGCCCTGGCGCGCATCCAGGCGGGGCGCGCCCGATCGGTCTATATCGACACCGTGTCTCGGCGGAAGGCTGTCGATCGTTTGCGCGACATGCATTGGACCGCTTACCGTGTCGAATCCTCGCGCCAGGAGCAGAAGGACGTGGATGAAGTCGCGAGCCGGAGGGCCGCCCGGGCGTCCCTTCGAGGGGGGATCCTGTCGATTCTCGGTGTCATCCTGGTGGTCCTGATGATCCTGGCCCTCGCGGCCGGGGGGTACCTGGTCAAGACGAAACGGATCACGCGTCAGCAACTGGATGGGGTGGTGGCTGTTTTGAGGGGGGTCCCCCAGGCCTCGCCGCAGACCCCCAGGCCTTCCTCCCAGCCCATGGTCGATCCCGGAGAGACTCCTTTCGATCGCGCCAAGCGGTTGGCAGCCGGATCTGAGGCGCTGGCGCAAGCCGTGCTCGAACACGAGAAAACCCAGGAAGTCCACCGCGAAGAGACCCTGGCGCGCCAGCACCATATTGCGATGTTGATGGAGGAACTCAAAACGGATTTCGACGGCCTCAAGAAGCAGGAGGCGGAGGTCAAGAAAACCCGGGATGTCCTCGAAGCGGAGAAGGCCTCGGCCCGGCGCACTGCGGCGCCGCCGGCTGTGCCGACAGGCTCGGAGAAGTTCGTTCAGATGATCAAGAAGATGCGCCCGGCCGAGATCAAGGGCGTCCTCTTGTCACAGAGCGACGAGGAAGCGGCCCGCATCCTGTCGCTTCTGGATGCGAAGCTCTCCGCCAAGGTCGTGAGCGCCATGATGGCGGATCCTCAGACGGCGGAGCGCGTCGGGAAGATCACGGGGCTTGTCCAGAAGGGCGGTCGGGCCGAAGCGCTGCCCAAGGAGATGAGGTAGTGAAGAAAATGTTCTTCGGCAGAGAAAACAAGGAAAACAAGAGAGGAGGAAGACGATGAAGATATCGCCGCTCACCTCGGGCCCGCCCCAGATCGCCTCGGGCGTGGGGCGCAGGCCTGAGCCTCAGATCGCCGGTCTCGACCGGTTTTTTGCACTCATCCAATCCTTTTTTCAAGCCCGGTCAGAGCCGCCGCCGGTTCGAGATCCCCAAACCGCTCTTCGCCGCGACGCGCATGATTCGAGGTTCGCGCCTTCCGGCCCCGTCCGGCAGGGGCGCCGTGAGGCGGCCGACGATCCCCAGTCTCCAGGGGATGTTTCGGACGATCTCCGGCGCGCGGATCCAGGCGAACGCCGGCAGGAGAAGATCGCCCCCTCCGACGGCCCGGCGGCCCGGACGGAAGGGGAAGGGGGTTCGGATTCGGCAGGGAAGTTCCCGAAGCTGGCCGAAGCCCTGAAGGAGGTGACGGCGCGCCTGCGGACGCTGGCCGAAACCATCGACGAGGGGATGACTTTTAATGCCGCCTTCGGGGAACTCTTGAAGATCCTGGCTCTTTTACAGGAACTCGCCAGCCAGGTTCCCCAGAGCGAGCTCCATGCTTTCTTTAAGGATCTGGGACCTGAGTTCGAGACGCTGGTGGGGGAAGTCCTCCAGCTTTTCGAAGCGGTGGATCAGGGGGGACTGGCGCATCCCGACAGTGTTATGCGTCCGGGGCGGTTGAAGCAGATGCGTGAGGAAAAGCTCGCGACGGTCCAGGAGCTGGCCCAGTCGCTCGCGAGGATCCTGGAGGGTGCGGGAACACCCCGCGCGCGCCCGGCGGCGCCGGAGGCGCTCGAAGAGGCAATCCTGCCGGATTTTCAGGCGGGTGTTCAGGAAGAGGAAGAACCGGAGCTTCGAGGACCGGCGGCGCCCCGGACTGCGCAAGGTTCGCGGAGTGAAGAGATCGTCGGGAAACCTGTTTCTGCAGCCTTGCAAGCCAGCTCTGCGCCTGCAGCGCAGGTGGACAGCCCCATTGAGGCGGCGGCGCCTTCGCCGCAGGTGACTCTCGCGGCGTCGGCCGCCGCGGCCGCGGCCTCTGCGGCGTCTGAGGGGGTCGAGCCGATCCGTTCCGAGGGAGCGCCTCGCTTCGAGGCTGGCCCACGCCTCTCAGAGAGCTCAGCCAAATTGCTCGCGAAGGACCCGATTCGGCTCACACAGCCCCAGATCGAGACGGTCGAGCGGATCATCCGGATGGCCCAGATGTCCGAAGGGAATGGCGGCCGCACTCTTCGGATCCGTCTCCAGCCGCCGATTCTGGGGCCTATGCGGATGGATCTCGCCGTCCGCGACGGCGTCCTGGCCGGGAGTTTTCAGGTCGAGACACCAGCGGCCCGTGCGGCGGTCCTTTCTCAGGTGGAGCAGCTCAAAAACGCCTTGGCCGATCAAGGGGTCGAGATCAGCGGCTTCCAGGTGAGCGTCGAAGGCCAGGAGAAGAATCCCGGCGCGCTCGCCGAGGAACGCCGGGAAGCGGCCCGCCAGGGGAATTTCGCGAACGATCGCGCCGACACGGGAGAGTCCAAGCTTGCCGGTGCGGCGGCGGGCGAGCCTTCGAAAACCAGCTATATGGATGTGAGGGGGTAACCATGGAAATAGGATCCAGTTCAGGTGTAGACATTACGGCGACGGGGTTCGAGCCGTTCTCAGAGCTTCAGGACAGGAGCCAGTTGTCGCATGAGGAATTCCTCAGGCTGCTTCTCGTGCAGATCTCGACGCAGAATCCGCTCGAACCGATGGATGACGAGAAAATGTTGAACCAGATGCTGAGCCTTCAGCAGATGAACAACAACCAGCGCTTGGTCCAGACGATGGAGACGTTCTCGGTCCAGTTCGAGCTCATGCGGTTCCAGACGGAGTTCGTCTCCGCGGCCGGCATGATCGGGAAGTCCGTCAAGGGGGAGACGGCCCTGGGCGAGGAGGTCGAGGGGGAAGTGCTTCGGATCAGCGTCGAGGGGAACCAGGTCGTCTGCTGGGTCGATGCCGGCCAGGAAGATCCCGTGCCGATTCCGTTCAACAACATTTTTGAGGTGCAGGGGGTACCTAAGGACGGGGAAGAAGGAGGAGGCGACACGTAAAAAGGGAGGTCAATGGAATTATTGGGCGGCCCCGCTTCATCCATTTGTCATCGGGGTCCGCGAAATAAGGAAAGGGAGGCGACAATGGCTTTGATTACGACGATGAACACGGCTCTCGGGGGCCTGCGGGCCCACGACACCTGGCTCGAGGTGATCGGGAACAATATCGCGAACGTCAACACGATCGGCTTCAAGAACAGCCGGGTCTACTTCTCGGAGGCGTTTCTGCAGACCCTGCGGATGGGAACCGCCCCGAGCGGGCAGTCCGGCGGGATCAACCCGATGCAGGTCGGCCTGGGCGTTCAGGTGGGGTCGATCCTGCCTCAGTTCACGCAGGGGGAGATCCAACTGACGGGCGTTTCCTCAGACCTGGCGCTCGAGGGGGACGGCTTTTTCAAGGTGGAGACCTCGGACGGCATCCGGTTCTCGCGAAGCGGCACTTTCCGGCTGAATTTGAGCAATGAACTCGTGGACTCTAACGGCGCCAGGCTTCACGGCTACATGGCCGACGCCAATTTCAATGTCACCGCGACGGACGACTCGACGACGGAGATTACGATCAACATCGGCGGGCAGACGATCGTGATTCCGACCTCGACGACATTGTTCGAGGGAAACTTGGATCCCAGCCAAGGCGTAGGGCGCTCGACGACCGGGCAGAAGATACAGTCCGCGCGCCTGTACAACCGCACCACTGGCAACGACGCCCAGGGGACCGACGACCTGACAAACGTTTCCGTGACGTCGGGCACCGGCGGCGGGGCCCTCATTGCCGCCACCGACAGCATCCTGGTGGCTCTGCAGAAGGGGGGCCGTCAGATCTCCCCCCCCTCGGGGGCTCCCTTGGAGGAATTCACCTACGGGGTCGACGGGACGACAGTATCGGATTTCGCCTCATGGATCGAGGACAAGTTCGGGATCCGCACCGGCACCGAGATGTATTCCGACCAGCGCACCAATGGCCAGATGACGAGCGCCACGACGACGACCATCACCGACACCAATAAGAATTTCCTGAATCTGGGGGTGCGCGTCGGCGACACGATCTACATCTCGAGCGGCACGAACGCTGGCTCCGTGCGGACCGTCTCGGCCTTGACGGCAACGACCCTCACCTTCACGACCGCTTTCACGACGGCTTCCTCGGCGGGGGACACCTATGAGGTGCACGCGCCCGCAGGCGTCTCGGTCGACGTGATGCGCGCGGCGGCGGCGACCGGCGGAAGCACGACGACCCTTGTCGATGCGGCCGCCAACTTTGTCACGACCGGCGTCCAGGTGGGGGATGTCGTCTATTTCAATTCCGGCGCCGAGTCCGGAAACTCCGCCGTGGTGACGGCGGTGGCGGCGACGACGCTCACGTTCGCCGCGCTGACGACAGGGCCTTCCGCGGGTGATCTCTATGCAGTCCGCCGCGCAGGGGACGTGCAAGGGACCTTCGTGGTCCGCTCGAATATCGGCGTCACGAACGCCTTCTCGAACATCACGACGCAAAAGGAGAGCGACGGATCGAGCCTCTTCGCCTACACGGAGCGGACCGCCGCGGACGGCGCTTCCACGCGGAGCGCTTTCGTCGTCTACGATTCCTTGGGGAACGACCACCTCGTGAACATCACCTGGGCTTTGGCGCGCCAGACCAGCACCACCTCGATCTGGGAGGCGTTCTTCGAGGCGGACGACAATAACAGCAACACCAACACGAACAACAACGACGGCAACCGCGGGATCCGGATCGGGTTCGACCGTCTGACGTTCGACGCCGAAGGGGATTTCACCTCGTCGGAAATCTCCTCGAACCAGGCGACGCTCTCTCTGGGGGCGCAGGGGGTCACCACGCCCCTCATCTTCAGCTCGGCCTATACCCGGATGACGTCGAAGGCCGACGGGGGGAGTTCGAACATCAACCTCTTTGCGCAGGACGGCAAGCCCCTTGGGACGCTGGAGGGGTTCTCCGTCGGCGAGGACGGGATCGTGACGGGGATCTTCTCGAACGGCGTCTCGAAGACCTTGGCCCAGGTGGCGGTGACCCGCTTCATGAACCCGCTGGGTCTCTTGGACGACGGGCACGGGCTCTTCGAGGTGGCCTCGAACTCCGGGCCGGCGCAGACGGGCGTCGCCATGACCGGCGGGCGCGGACGCGTGATCGGCGGGGCTCTCGAGGCGTCAAATGTGGACCTCGCCAAGGAATTTACGGATATGATCGTCTCCCAGCGCGGGTTCCAGGCGAATGCCCGGGTCATCACCACCGCCGACGACCTTCTGCAGGAATTGGTGAACCTGAGAAGGTAATGATCCGAGTGACGCGGTTGAACGGAAAGGAATTCGTGGTCAATGCCGAGATGGTCCAATTCATCGAGACGACGCCCGATACGGTCATCACGCTCTCCTCGAACGAGAAGATCGTGGTCCGGGAGAGCGTCGACGAGATCATCGAACGCGTGATCGCCTACGGGCGGCGGGTGCGCAACCCCGCCGGCCCATAGGCCTTTTCTCGGCTTTCAGGAAGGAGGAGGGATGCCACCAGAAACTGAGGAACCGCAAGCGAAGCCAGCCGCAACTCCGGCCGCCGGGAGGAAGTCCCCCGCTGGCGGGTCGAACAAAATGATGCTCATTGCCGTGGGGGTTCTGGCGGTGTGGGGCAT
>SBBH01000234.1 GCA_005239795.1 Planctomycetales bacterium | reverse complement strand
GTGTCCCCATCCTCGCTTTCCGTCCCATCGGCAGCCTCCTTTCTGGCTACCAGATAGATCGGATCAGCGCACCTCACCACTTTTGGGATAATTTCTTAGTGGTTTCTTCTCGATCTCACTCATAGCGGAATATTCCCGTGCTTCTTCGGCGGGTTCTTGTCGCGCTTAGTCCTGAGAAGTTGCAAGCCCGCGATGAGGCGCTGTCGCGTCTCGTGCGGCTCGATGACGTCGTCGATATAGCCGCGGCTGGCGGCCACATACGGGTTGGCAAATGTTGACGTGTACTCCTTCACGAGTTCCGCTTCCTTGGCCTTGGGATCCTGGGCCTGGCTGATCTCCTTCTTGTAGATGATCTCGACAGCCCCCTGGGGGCCCATGACAGCGATCTCGGCGGTGGGCCAGGCGAGGTTCAGGTCCCCGCGAATGTGCTTCGAGGACATGACGTCGTAGGCGCCGCCGTACGCCTTGCGCAAGATCACGGTCAGCTTCGGCACCGTCGCCTCGCAGTAGGCGTAGAGGAGTTTGGCGCCGTGGCGGATGATCCCGCCATGTTCCTGGGCCGTCCCGGGCATGAACCCGGGGACATCCTCGAAGGTCACGAGCGGTATGTTGAAGGCGTCGCAGAACCGGATGAAGCGCGCCGCTTTGACCGAGGCGTTCATGTCGAGGACGCCGGCCAGGACCGCCGGCTGGTTGGCGATGACGCCGACGGGGAATCCCGACAGGCGGGCGAATCCCACGACGACATTGGCGGCGAACCGCTCGTGGACCTCGAAGAAGCTCTCGGCGTCGACGACGCGGGAGATCACCTCTTTCACGTCATAGGGCTTGTTGGGGGCGTCGGGGATCAGTGCATCCAAATCGGCGTCGGCCCGGTCGGTCGGATCGGACGGCGCCGCGCGCGGCGGCTCGGCGAGGTTGTTGGCGGGGAGGTACCCCATGAGCCGCCGGATCATCGCCAGGCAATCGTCGTCGTCGGCCGCAAGGAAGTGCGCCACGCCGCTTTTCTCGTTGTGGACATGGGCGCCGCCGAGGTCGTCGTGGCTGACCTCCTCCTTGGTGACGGTCTTGACGACGTTGGGGCCGGTGACGTACATGGTGCTCGTCTTGTCCACCATCAGGACGAAGTCGGTGATGGCGGGGGAGTAGACCGCGCCGCCGGCGCAGGGGCCCAGGATGGCGCTCACCTGAGGGACGACCCCCGAGGCGAGCGTGTTCCTGAGGAAGATGTCGGCGTACCCCCCGAGCGACACCACCCCCTCCTGGATGCGGGCGCCGCCGGAGTCGTTGAGGCCGACCACGGGGAGCCCCGTCTTCAGGGCCAGGTCCATCACCTTGCAGATCTTTTCCGCATGACCTTTGCCAAGCGACCCCCCAAAAACCGTGAAATCCTGTGAGAAGACGAAGAGGTCGCGGCCGTCGATCTTGCCGTGGCCGGTGACGACGCCGTCCCCCAGGAAAGCGGGGGTCCCGGCGGCGGGGTCGACGCCGCGGTTTAAGACCAGGGCGTCGATCTCGACGAAGGTGTCTGGGTCCAAGAGGCGCGCGATCCGCTCGCGCGCGGTGAGTTTTCCCTTTTCGTGCTGAGCCTTGACGCGTTCGGAACCACCCCCCTCCAGCGCCTTGTGCCGCAATTCACGGAGATGATCCAGCTGAGGGCGTGTCATTAGAGAAACTCCAAACGGCAAACACCAAACGACAAACAAAAGGCGAGGATGAAGGTTCTTTCTTCTAAGTCGAAGGGTTTCTGTTTTTTATCCGTTTCGGTCATTTCCGTTTGTTTGTCGTTAGCTGTTTTTGTTTTTGGCGTTTCGGCGCCGTGAATTCCATAAGCGTCCCATGTGTTGCTGTGGGATGTGCAAATGCCACTTCCTTGCCGCGCGCGCCGGGGCGGGGCGCCACATCGATCATGGTGAGGCCGGCGGCGCGGGCCTGGGAAATCGCTTCCGGGACGTTTTTGACGGCGAAGGCGACATGGTGCACGCCGCCGCCGCGGGTTTTCAGGAAGTTCTCGACCGGAGAGCCCTCCCGGTCTGCCTCCAGCAATTCCAAGTGGGTCCCCTTGAACTCCAAAAAAGTCGTCCGCACTTTTTGGGACGGGACCGTCTCCCGGCCCGTTTCCCGCATCCCCAACGCGCCGCAAAAGAGCGCCAGGGATTTTTCGAGGTCGTGCGTGGCGATCGCGATATGGTCAAGCCCTGCGAGTTTCACCGGGCGCGCCGGCCGCAGCGTCTCCTGGATGAATTGGGTGATGTCTGCGAGCGTCGCCCCCGGCGTGAAGACGCGCGCGAATCCCGCCCGGCACAGCGCCGCATGGTCCCCTGGGGGGATGATCCCGCCGCAGAAAAGCAGGATCTCCCGCCGGCCGAGTTTTGAAAGGAGACGCGCCACCTTGGCGAAGTGCGTGCTGTGGGCGCCCGAGAGAGAGCTCAACCCCACCGCCTCGACATCCTCCTGGATGGCGGCGCGGGCCACCTGTTCGGCGGTCTTCCGGACGCCGCCGTAGACCACCTCCATCCCTGTTTCCTGGAGCGCGCGCGCGACGGTGAGAAGCCCCCGGTCGTGGCCGTCCAGGCCGACTTTGCCTAAAAAGACGCGGATCGGTTTTGTTGACGCGGCGGGCATCGGAAGGAGGGGAGTATAGCAGGAAGGGTCGGGACTTCTGTATGCTGTCCCGAGCACCATGGAAAAAGTCATCCTCGCCTACTCGGGCGGCATCAATACGACGCTTGCGATTCATTGGCTCAGGCACTACCGCAACCTCGAGGTGGTTACCTACGCCGCCAACCTCGGCTTCGGCGAGTATTTCGAGAGCTTGGGGGAGCGGGCGCTTGCCGCCGGCGCTTCGGGGGCGCATGTCGACAACCTCAAGAACCGCTTCGTGAAAAACTATGTCCTCCCTTCCTTCAAGGCGGGGGCCCGCTACGGCTCCGGGTATCTGCTGTCGTCGGCCCTGAGCCGGCCCCTCATCGTCGAGAGGCTTGTCAAGCTTGCGCGGGAAACCTCCGCCAACTACATCGCTCACGGTTGCACCGGAAAGGGGAACGATCAGTTGCGGTTCGAGGCTTCGATCGCGGCCCTGGCCCCCGACCTCCAGGTGATCGCGCCGGTGCGCGAATGGCCCTACCGTACACCGGAGGAGCGGCTCACCTATGCGCGGCGCAACAACATCAAGATCCCCAATCCTGACAAGCACAAGCGCTCGGTCGACGGGAACCTGTGGGGGATCTCGATCGAGGCGCCGTGCCTGGAGGACCTGGCCTCACCGCCTCCCGAGGATCTGTTCTTCATCACCCGAGAACCCGCGCGCGCTCCCGCGAAACCGGTCCATCTGAAAATCGCCTTTAAGCGGGGAACCCCTATGGCCTTGGACGGAAAGGAAATGGATTTGCCAGAGCTCGTGGAAGCTTTGAACCAGATTGGGGGTCGCTACGGCGTCGGGCGCGTCGACGTCGTCGAGGATCGCGCGGTGGGGATCAAGACCCGCGAGGTGTATGAGGTCCCGGGGGCGACGATCCTCTACACCGCCCACCAGGCCTTGCAGGACATTGTGCTCACACGCCAGATGCGCGAGTTTCAGGCGGCGGTGGCCATGCGCTACGGCCAATTGATTTACGATGGGTTCTGGTTCAGCCCCTTGCGCGAGGCGTTCGACGCCTTCGTCGACGTCTCCCAGCGGCAGATCACCGGGACGGTCGACGTCGAGGTGATCCCGGGCGCCTGCCGCGTGATCGGGCGCGAATCCCCTTACTCGCTCTACGATCGGCGTATGGCCAGTTACACCGCTGATGACACCTTCCCGCATGCGGCCGCCAGCGGCTTCGCGCAGATCTGGAGCATGGAAGCGCGGCTCGAGGCTGGACGCGCGAAAAAATCGCGTAAGGATTCGCACAGCTCCTAATGAGGGGGGGCTAGTAACACCTCGCCGGAAAGGGCGTTGAATGCGCTGTGAAATCCTCTGCACCGGCTCCGAGCTCGTCGAGGGGCGCACGAGCGAGACGAACGCGTCCTGGATCATCCAGAAACTCGCGCCTCTTGGGATACAGGCCGCGCGCGTCACGATCCTTCCCGACGACGCGCGCGCGATCACACAAGAGATCCGGGAGGCCCTCGCCAGGGTCCGATGCGTGATCCTCACAGGGGGCCTCGGCCCCACGCGCGACGACGTGACGCGCCAGGCGATCGCCCGGGCGGCGCACCGGCCCCTCGCGGAGCATCCGGCGGCGCGCGCGGCTCTTGCCCGATGGTTCGCCGGGCGCGTAATGCCTGTCGCCAACCGCAATCAGGCGTTGATGCCGCAGGGAGCGGAGCCTCTGGCGAACCCCGCCGGGACGGCGCCGGGAATTTGGATTTCCCTCCCCGGGGGAAAGACCGTGGCGTCTGTCCCCGGCGTCCCGCACGAGATGCGCCGGATGATCGAGGAGGAGGTGATCCCCCGCTTGGCGGGGCGCGCGGGGCCGGCCCGCGCCGTGAGACAGCTTTCTGTCTTTGGCCTCTCGGAGGCGGCTGTCGACGCCCAGGTCGAGCGCCTTCCCAAGGGGGTCCGCTACGGGATCACCGTGCGGGGGATCCGCGTGCAGCTCACATTCTCGGCGCCGGCTCGCCGCCGGCTGGCGGTGGAGGAGACCGCGCGGCGCCTCGAGCGGATCCTCGGCCGCCAAGGAGGTCTTGTGCTCGCGGGCGACGCGGACCTGGCCGTGGAGACGCATCGGCGTCTCGTGCGCGCGCGCGCGACCTTGGCCGTGGCAGAGTCGTGCACCGGGGGGCGTGTCGCCGCAATGCTCACGGCTGTGCCGGGGATGTCAAAAGTCCTGATCGAGTCGGTCGTGACCTATGCCAATCTGTCCAAGATCCGCCGTCTGCGGGTCTCCAGGGTGCTTCTGCGCCGCTCGGGCGCGGTGAGCCATGAAGTGGCTGCCGCGATGGCCCGGGGGGCACGCAAAACGAGCGGCGCGGACTACGCCCTTGCGGTCACCGGGATTGCCGGCCCTGCCTGCGCCGCGCCGGGAGCAGTTCGATCTGGCGCGGCAGGCAGGCCCGAGGGGGAAACGCCGGAAAAACCGGTGGGCCTGGTCTGGTTGGGGTTTGCGGGGCCAGGGGGCGTCGAGGCGACTTCCTTGCATCTTAAAGGGGATCGCGAGACGATCCAAACGCGCGCGGCCGAATGGGCGTTGCTGTTTCTTTTACGATCCACGATCCACGAGCTACGAGTTAATCCTCGCTGACGCGGCACTCGATCAGGCGCCAGAGGCGAAAGACATTCACCTTCTCGATGCGGCAGGAGTCGAGTTTGGCGGATTTCAAGAGGGGCTTCATCTCAAGGTCTGTGCGGAACCCCATCGGAACGCACCAGGGGGAGATCTTCCGCTCGACCCAGGCCACGAAGCGGTTCTCCGTGAGGAAGTGGTTGAGAAGAATGATGGATCCGCCGGGTTTGGTGACCCGTTTCATCTCTTCCAAAACCTTGATCGGCTCGGGCGTTGCGCTGATGACATAGGCGGCGACGCAGGCGTCGAAGGAGTCGTCGGGGAAGGCGAGCTTGCCCGCATCCATCTGCAGAAGGTCCACGCGCGCTGTCGGCCGCGCCTTGCGCTGGCGCTCGACGGCCTTGGCGAGCATCGCCTTCGAGAAATCAACCCCTACGACGTGCCAGCGGGGGACGTAGCAGTGGAAGGAGAGGCCCGTCCCGATCCCGACCTCGAGGATCTTCAGGGGGGCGTCCTTGGGGAGGATCTGGAACAGTTTCTGGCGGCCGCCGTCGAAAACTTTTTCGAAGAGGAGATCATAATAGGACGACATCTTCGCGTAGGCAGTGCCGACGGCGTGATGGTCGAGCGTATGGGAGGGGGCGAGCATGGGCTACCTGTGGTCGATCTTGCGCAGCGCAATCTGTCGTTGGTGGATAAAGCGGGCGATCTCGTCCTTGGCCTGTTCGGCGAGGAGGAACTCCGCCCCGTAGACGAAGCGGCGCGCGACGGGGCGCGCCCAGACGACGCGGGCGGTGACGGAGAGCGTCTCGGTCCCCAACTGGAGGGTGACGTCCATCGTCTGGTTGCGCGACAGGAACCACGGCGCCCGGAAGGAGATCCCCCCGGCCGAGAGGGTGAGGATGTCGACACGGGAAAACGGCTGGTCTGGCGCGGTTCGGACCTGTCCCGTCGTCTCGTCGAAAGCCAGGACTCGGATAAGACGGCGCCTCTGGAGCCGGAGGGAGGTCTCGGAGACGCTTAAGTGGATCGCCCGGCCGTTCGGTTCGACGCGAGTCACGGTCGCCGTGTCCAGGTATAGGCCGTGCGGGTCCCAGGAGGCCAGGATGGTTTTGCGTCCCTTGGCGAAGATGAACATCCGGTCGTTCTTGATCTGAGGAAATTGCAATTCGACCTCTCCGGCGACGCGTCCCCGCTTGAGGAGCACGGAATAGATCGGAAGGGCTTGAGGGATTGAAGGGAGGTAGGGGAGGGTCAGCCTCCCCTCGCGCGGGCCGTCGAGGGGGAGTTTGGCCGTCTCCTGGCTGTGGGTCGCTTGGAGGTACTGAAGGAGGTAATCGGCCCGCTGGTACTCGACGTCCACGGCAAGGGCCTTCATCCAACAGTCGGCGGCTTGCCGCAGGCGGCCTGTTTCCCAGTGGATACTTCCCAGATTGGTGAGGAAGAGAGGTGAGGTGGGTTCCTTTTCGAGAGCGATCTCAAACAGGTTCTCTTGGAGCTTCCCCGTATAGAGATAGAGGACCCCTAGGGTGTTTACCAGGGCTGCGTCGGTGTGGTTGTCGTGGCGGCGCAGCTCCTCGAGGATATCGATCCCGTCCTGGAAAAACTCGTTGCCGATCGCGAAGCTGAGGCAAGGGGTTAAGCGTTGGGGATCCACGGGCCCCAGCCGCACCGCCTGGCGAGCAGCTTGTATCGCATGTCCCCAGGCACCGCGCTCGGCGTGGCGGTCGCAGGCCGCCAAACATTGGTCAAGCGACAAGGACTCCGCCGACGGAGTTGCGCCGGTCGCCAAGGGCTTGGAGGGTGACGGATTCCTTGGTCTGCTGGTATTCACACGGCCATTATATATATAAATCCCAATTCCCAAAGCGCTGGGGAAAAACAACCTTATAATCGGGTGATCGTGTGTTGTGAGAGGGAGGCCCCGTGAACAGACCGCTGCCCGATGAGAAAGTCGCCATCGCACAGGTTTCCCAACTCACCGACGGCGAGGGGCGCCGCTTCGAAGTGGGGAGGGGATCGTCGCGCGTCGATTGTGTGCTGGTCCGCTTCGATGGGCGCTTCTATGCCTATATCAATCGGTGCAAGCACATGCCAATGCCCTTGGATCTAGTGAAAAATCACTTTTTTACCGGGAATAAGAAGCATCTCCGATGCCAATCGCACGGAGCGATGTACGAGCCGACAACGGGGAGATGTCTCGCGGGGCCTTGCCGCGGCAAGGGGCTCGATCCGCTGCCGATCGAAGTGGAGGGGGATGCCGTCTTCTACGTGGGACCTGGGAGTGAAAAACGTGTCCGGGGGAATTGACCTACTTTTGTGTGGAAAGAGGCGAACCGTCCGTCGGCAGGCCGGTTTAAAAACGGACATGCGCAGAATGACGGCGCCGCTCGCTGTTGTCATCGCGCTCTGCGCTGGACGCTCTGTTTCGACTGCGGCCGATTTCCAGGAAATGACGGAACTTTCCACAGCGTCGGTCCAACGGGGGACCGATTGGCTGCTCTCCACGTTCAATCCCGACGGCGGTTGCGGCGTCGATGTTGATCGACCCTCCGACATTGGATGCACCGCGATAACAGGGCTAGCGCTTCTTTCGCAGGGGAGCACGCCGATGCGGGGACCGCACGCCAAGTCGGCGCGGCAGGTCTTGTCTTTCATTCTCAGGGCCGTCGACACGATGCCGCTGGACGACATCACACAGCTGACGCAGACCCAGCTTCAGAACAAGATCGGGAGGCACGCCCATTCGTTTTTCGCGGCAGCCTATCTGAGCCAGGTTCTTGGGGAGGTGGATCATCCCGAGAAGGTCCATAAGGCACTACGCAAGCTCATTGAGGTCATCCAGCGCGCTCAACAGAATGACGGGTCTTGGGGAGAAGGCTCTTGGGCTCCCGTCTTGGGAACGGTGATGGGGTGGGTGAGCCTTCGCGGTGGGCATTTTGCGGGATGCCGCGTTTTGGTCTCCATTGAGAGGACCGAGCGAAAGCTTCTGGGCCAGATGGAGAATGAAGCCTCCGGGTGGATGCATACGTTGTATAAGAACGCCTCAGGGGTGCGCGTGCTCCAGGCTCTGGGCAAGGCGGACGAGCCGACGGCTGCGAAGGCCTTCAAGGACATCTTGCGCACTGTGACGGCGGATCGGACCCCCTTCACACAGGCCGGCGGCGAGGAATATCTGGCGTTCCATCTCATCAACGAGTGCATGCTTCAGTCCGGGGGGAAGAAGTGGGAGCAGTGGTTTCCGTGCGTGCGCGGGAGGCTTATAGAGGCTCAGAACCAGGATGGGAGCTGGACGGGCCACCACTGCATCACGAGCCGCACATTCTGCACGGCGGCGTCGCTCCTGGTCTTGACCTCGCCGAATCGCTATCTTCCACTCTCGCAGAAATGATTTCGACGTCTCGGGCTCGGCGCCCGGCCGCACTGGCGGCCGCCGCGTTGGCTGTTGTTCTCGCTTCCTGCCTGCCCCCTCCCGCGGGCGCTCCGCAGGGCGGAGCATTCGGTGATCCGCTCCGGCGCGCGGTGGATTATCTCGTCAGCGACCAGGCCGCCGACGGCGGATGGCATTCGACCGCCTACGGCCAGATGCGCGGGGGGGCGGCGCCGACCGCCCTGGTGCTCTACGCCCTCTGCCATCTGCCGGCGCCGCTCGCGAGGGAATGCACCGAGCCGATCCGCCGCGGAATCGATTTTTTGGCTGGTCCTGTTCGGGTCAAGGGGGTCGTGTGCGATCCGGACGGCTCCGCAAGCTATCCGACCTACGCCTCGGCCCTCTACACATCGGTTCTGTGCCGCCACGCAGGGGTGGGAGTCGAGGAGGTGAAGCTTCTCGCGGGATATCTGGTGCGGTCCCAGTTGGGCCAAGCCCAGGGGTGGCATGTTGAGGATCTTCCTTATGGAGGATGGGACCACATCGGGGAAGGGATGGCGCCGCCCCGGATGACGACGGGGGCGGACCTGTCGGTGACCCTTTTCGCGGCGGAGGCGCTTGCCGCGGCGGGGGGGGATGAGGCCGGACAGGCTCTCGAGCGCGCCCGGATTTTCATCGAGCGGTGCCAGAACGAACCTGGCGACGGCGGTTTTTTCTTCGCGCCTGATCCGGAAAGTTTGTCCAACAAAGCGGGCCGCGCGGGCCAGGATGGGAAGGAACGCCCCTGTTCCTACGGTACGATGACCGCCGACGGGATCCGGGGGCTCCTGGCGGTCGGCGTCCCGTCCGAGTCGCCTCGCGTGCAGGCCGCCGTGCGCTGGCTCCTGGCGCATCCGGACCTGACGGAGGTGCCCGGCTTCAAAGGGAAGAGGGTTGGCTCCTGGGGACAGGGGCTCCGTTTTTACTATTACGCGAGCTTGGCCAAGGCGCTTAGGTGTTTCCCCCCTGCGTCGCGCGACGCCTGGCGCGGGCGGCTGCGCTCGACCGTAGCGGCGCTGCAAGAACCCGATGGGTCGTGGAAAAACAGTTCCGCGGCGATGCGGGAGGACGATCCCCTGATCGCCACCTCCTTTGCGGTGATCGCCCTCTCGGAGGCGGGCTATTAAGAGGGGCGGCAAAATCTTGGCGGCGGTGCTGTTGGTTTTTTGGGTTCGGGTTTGGG
>SBBH01000260.1 GCA_005239795.1 Planctomycetales bacterium | reverse complement strand
GTCCCCATCCTCGCTTTCCGTCCCATCGGCAGCCTCCTTTCTGGCTACCAGATAGATCGGATCAGCGCACCTCACCACTTTTGGGATAATTTCTTAGCGTTCGGGTATACTGACGCGCCGATTCCGGTGCCGCGCAAACTCGACAACTTTCCCAAGGAGCTCTCGTCCTATCCCCTGGACGCGGCCGAGCTCGGCGCGTTGGGGGCGGCCCGCTGGGAGTACGAGGACGGCGACTACGTCGTCCGGGAGGGGGAGGCGGACCAGGATTTCTTCATCCTGGAGCATGGGAGCATCGTGGTGGAGAAGCAGGGGGGCGACCGCGCCGCGCGCCCCCTGGTCTTAAACGCCACCCTCTACCAACGGGGCCACCTCATCGCCTTCGGCGAGGTGGCCTATTGCGTGGGAGGGGTGCGGACCGCCTCGGTGCGCAGCACCGGCCGCTCGATCGTTCTGCGCCTTCCCCCGAGCGCTGTGAGCGAGATTTTCAAGCGGCATCCCGCCATGGCCGAGGAGCTTTTCAAGCTTCTGGCGGAGCACCTGCGCCGAACAAGTGAGGAGCTGAGATCCCTTCAAGCGCGTCTGGTGGCCCCTTCCGAACCGAAAAACGTCCCGGCCGGGACCGTTCTTTTCGAGCCGGGCGCCAAGGCCGAGACGCTCTATCAATGTCTGAGGGGGAAGGTTCGTCTGAAAGGGGGCGGTGCAAGCCGTGACGTCGGGCCGGGCGTCTCTGACGCCGATGAAGAAGGGTTGATCGATCTTCCGGCATACCTGGCCGGCGGGCTCCATTCTTGCCGCGCGGTCTGCCTGACCGACGGCATGCTCCTGGTGTACGGCCCCGAGGCGCGCGCGGGAGTCCTGCATATGTTTCCTGAGGCGGTCCTGCGAGCGCTCGCCGCGCGATGAAGTGTTTCTATGCATGTGCGCGTGACCCTGGCCGCTGTTGACGTCCCGGAGTTCGGCCTCCCCACGGAGTCAGAACCCACGCTTCCTGCGGCTTTGCGCCGGGAGCGCCTGACGCGCGCCGCGGCCGCGGCGCGCCAGGCCCAGTACACGCATCTTGTCGTCTACGCCGACCGGGAGCATGCCGCCGCGATCGAGTGGCTCACCGGCTATGAGCCTCGTTTCGGGAGGCGTTGGCGGTTCTCGACGCCCAGAGCGGGGCCCTGTGCCTCGTCGTGGGGAATGAGGGGCTCGGTTATGCCCCTGTCTGTCCGCTTTCGCCGATGGTGCTCCTCTACCAGGGGTTTTCGCTTTTAGGCCAAGCGCGCGGAAAGGCGCCGCGCCTGACACCGGTCCTCACCAAGGCGGGGATCACCCCCGGCGCGCGCGTGGGGCTCGTGGGATGGAAGACGTTCGGCCCGACGGAGGCGGATGACCCTCCGCACACCTTCGACGTCCCCCACTGGATCGTGGAATCGATCCAGGAAGCGTCCGCGGGGAGCGGCGCACTCCTCGAAAACGCCGCGGGGCTTTTCGTCGATCCCGACCAGGGGCTCCGCACGGTGTGCGAGTTCGAACAGCTCCTGAATTACGAGTGGCACTCCACGCGCAACTCGCAGGGGGTGCGCCGGATCCTGGAGTCGGTCGAACCGGGCGTGACGGAGTTCGACCTGGCGGAGCGTCTCGGCTACTACGGCCAGCCGTTTTCCTGCCACATGATGCTCTGCACGGGGGAGCGCGCCTTCTGGGGGCTGGCCTCCCCCACGTCGCGCCGGATCGAGGAGGGGGACCCGATGAACCTCGCCGTCGGGGTTTTAGGGACCCTGAACTGCCGAGCCGGATATGTCGCGCGCGGTCCCGGCGGACGCGTCCCGGCCGACTACGTCGAGAAGGTCGTCACTCCTTACATGCAGGCGGTCTGGAGCTGGTACGCCGCCGTGCGCGTGGGCGCCTCGGCCCGCGAGGTGCACGACAAGGCCTTGGCGCCGCTTTCCGGATCGGAGGTCCGCCTCCTCCTGAACCCCGGCCACCTGATCGGCTACGACGAGTGAGTGAACTCGCCGTTTGTGCCCGAGTCGGCCTCGACTTTAAGAAGTGGCCAGGCGTTGCAGGCGGACCTGATCCCGGTGGCGCCGAAGGGATATTACGGCGCCAACGCTGAGGGTTCGCTCTGCCTCGCCGACGGCGCGCTTCGCGCCCGCTGGCAGAAGGAGGCGCCCGCCTCCTGGGCCCGGATCCAGGCCCGGCGGCGGTTCCTGACGGAGACGCTAGGGTTCGCCCTCTCGGACGATATCTTGGCGTTCTCGAACATACCGGGCGTCGTGCGGCCGTTCCTGCTCGACCGTTCCCGTGTGGTTGTCTGGGATCGACCGTAGCCGTCACTCTTCCCGCATCAGGTCTTCGATGATTTTTTCGGCGCGCTGGCGTATTTCCAGGTCCGGGTTTTCCCGGCTGTGGACCAGGCAGATCCAGGCTGCCTTCGAGCCCAATGATTTGAGTTCCCGAGCCGCTTTTTCTCGGAGTTCAAACGAGGGATCCCCGAGCGACGCAGCCCATTGTTCGATCGTGGCGCGCTCTTTTTGGGGGAGGCGCTCCCACTCTGCCTTCCAGGGGATTTCAAAATGGGTTGACCGCCACCAGGCCCATGCGCGTGCCAACACTTCATTTTTCTGCTCAGCAGACATCGTAGGAGTGAAGCCGAAATCGACCTCGGCTATTTTTTGGAGTGATGTCAAGGCGGTGTCGATGTATCCACCAGGGGAGCCATCGATCAGATAGTCGAAGAGAAGAGGGATGGCTCCTGGTGTGAGAGCGTCAGCCCATATATGAACAGCACGTACTCTCTCATGGGAAAGTGGAGTCTTCCTGAAGTGGCGTCTTAAAAAAGAGGATTCACGTTTGCCGCCATATCGGGTCAGGTATTCAAGGTGCCTGAGTATGGACAGATTGTTTCTGCTGAGGTTTACCGCTTCATGGAACATATCGTCCAAAGGGGTGAGGTCGCCGGACTTGGCCATGAAAGAAGCGAGCTCGACATCGATAGTACCTTGGGCTCGCTGTTCCCTATAAAGAGTTTGCAGGATGGAGAGTGTCTTTGCCGCGCCGAGGCCGAGTGCCTCCAGGTTCTGAATGGCCAAGCGTTTGGATGAGAAACCCGCGGCGTGGCGGATCTGCCAGATCATCTTTTGCTCGATCGGCTGATCGGCCGTCTCCTCCCACCATTGGCGGATTCTGTTAATAATGTCGCAGCGTTCTTTTAGGTCCAGGCGGCTCATTCTGCAATTTGGAACAATGTGCCAATACGCATCCGTTTTGGGTTTTGAGATGCCTTGGTATTGCTCGATGAGTTGTAGATGAAACATCTCCTCAAGGATGGAGAGTGCGATGTCGCTGCGGCGGAGCATTTCAGGGCCATCGCCCGGCAGATAACAGTGTTGGTAAAACCTCGTCATGGTGTCGTCATCCAAGACGTCAATCAAACACGGGACCGCTTTTTCTCCTTTGAGGAAAAGGTCGCGTGCCGGACCCGGCATGCTGAGAAAGTGTCCCCTGACGAGGGTGCCATTCACGAAGGTGCCGTCCGGGGTGGCATCGCGTAAAGCAGTCACGAGTCGTCTGATCTCGTCTTCTGCTGGATGGATCGGCGCCGTTTCCTCGGCGATTGCTTTCTCGAGATCGCATATGGCTTTCAGCAACTCGACTCTCCAAGGGGAATCGATCTGTGGCTTGGCTACTTCTTGGAGATTCTTTAAACTCTCCTTTCGAGATCCTCCTTTGCTGAGCACCTCGAATTCATTGGCCAAGGCTTGAAAGGTTTCGTCTCTTGGGGCTTCAGCGGCAAAGGCCGATGAAGTCATGACACAGAGGCAGAGGCCGAAGAAAATTTGCCGCATCATATCGCTAGGTCTTTAAACACGCGGTAGGCTAAAAGGTTCAACCAATGACGCGGCTGCAGGGTGGAGCTTCTGGTAACGCACGTATTCGGCGCCGTAGGAACGCGCCGGGCGCGTCACGGAGGTTTCCCGCACGAGGCGCGCGCACGCCTCCGGGACGCTCTTAAAAATCCCGATGCCGACTGCCGCCAGGATCGCCGAGCCGTAGGCGGCCCCCTCGTCGCTCGTGTTGACGGTGGCGACCGGGATCCCCAGGACATCCGACACGATCTGGCGCCAGGCGGGGTTTTTCATCCCGCCTCCCGTCACACGCACGGAAGAGCCGCCCGCGATTTGGTGGGCGTCCTTCAGAGCGAAGGCGGTTCCTTCGAGGACCGCCCGCAGGAAATGCGCCGGCTCGTGGTGGGCTGAGATCCCGGCAAAGATCCCGCGCAGGCGCGTATCGGCGTGGGGGGTCCGCTCGCCCACCAGATACGGCGCGAAAAGGAGCCCCTCGGACGAGTCAGCCAAGGGGGCATTTTCGACGTCGAGGCTAAAAAGCCGCGCCGCCCAGTCGAAGGCGCGCGTCCCGGCGAGCATGCAGGCGAGTTGCAGGAAGCGGTTCGGGACCGCGTGTGTGAACGTGTGGACACGCATCGCCGGGTCGATAAGGGGCTTGTCGTGACAGACCACCAGGACATTCGACGTCCCCATGCTGACCATCGCCTGCCCCTCCTCGACAACCCCCACCCCTATCGCGGCTGCGGCGTTGTCGGCGCCGCCCCCCACGACCGGGATTCCGTTCCAGCGTCCTACGACTTCGGTCGAGCCGCAGGGGGGAGGGAAAAGATCGTTGGGGATCTCGAGCTTCGAGAGGAGTTGATCCGCCCAGCCGCCGCGCGCGACATCCCAGCAGAGTGTGCCGGCGGCGTCGCTCGTCTCCTGGTGCAGCTCACCCGTGAGGCGGTAGCGGACGTAATCCTTGCAGATGAGGACCGTTCCGAGTTTTTTGCCCCGCGCCAGTAGGTGCAGCAGGGTGAAACCGGCGAAGGGGCGGTTGGCGACGGTTTCGCGCAGGAGGTCGAGCCCGACGCGATCGACGATCCGGCGACATTCCTCCTCGGCGCGTCCGTCGCACCAGAGGATCGCGCGCCCTGCGGCCTTGCGGGGGTTCTCCTCGGCCGCCAGGCAGACCTCCGAGTGCATCATCCCGTCAAGGCCGATGGCGTCGGCGGGCCCCAGCTCCGCCAGGATCTCCGTGGCCGCGCGGACCCAGTCCTCGGGGTCGTGCTCGGCAATGGGGGGTTTTCCATAAAGAGGATAGGCGCGGCGCGCCGTCGCCAGGACGCGCCCGTCCGGAAAGGAGACAAGCACCCCCTTTGCGCCGGAGGTGCCGATGTCGATGCCGATTGTTTTGGGCATGACTTACGAGGCGGACAGTGTTTGGCCTCGCGCTCCCGCCAGGAGGTCGGTCACCAGCTGGTCTAGCCGCTCGTAGTCGGCCCCTTTCGCGGCGAGTCGGTCGATGTCGTAGCGGGTTGCCGCGATCGCCGAGGCGGTTTTGCGGCTGTAGGGAGGGGTCGGTTTCTGTTCCTTGAGCAGGGCCTGGATCTCCTTGTCCCGGGCGAAAAGAGCCGCCTTGTGCTGGAGGATCTTGTAGGTCCGCATACACCCAGCGGCGAACTGCCAGACCCCCTCGATGTCTTCGGTTCGGTAGGCGTGCGCGTCAAAATGCTTGGGGCCGGCGTAGCCGCTCTCTTCCAGGAGTTTTACGAGGTAGAAGGCCCCCTTGAAATCTTCGCTCCCGAAGCGGAGGTCCTGGTCGTAGCGGCCGATCTTCTGGGCGTTGAGGTCGATATGGAAGAGCTTCCCCGCCTCGATCGACTGCGCTACGACATGGTAGAAGTTGAGCCCCGCCATCGTCTCGTGGGCCACCTCGGGGTTGACCCCGACGATCTCAGGATGGTCCAGCGTCTCGATGAAGCCGAGCATGGAACCATTTGTGGAAAGGTAAATGTCCCCGCGCGGCTCGTTCGGTTTGGCCTCGAGCGCGAAGCGCAGGGTGTATTTTTTATCTTTGACGTAGTGGGTGAGAAAATTCAGCCCTTCCCGGTAGCGCTTCAGCGCCTCGACGGCGTCTTTTCCCGCGTCGCTTTCGGATCCCTCGCGGCCGCCCCAGAGGACGAAGATCTTCGCGCCCAGCTCCACACCGAGGTCGATCGCGGCCATTGTCTTTTGGAGGGCGTACCGACGGACATCAAAAGACGGCGCCGTGAAAGCACCATCCCGAAAAACCGGATGCGAAAAGAGATTCACCGTCGCCATCGAGACGGTGACGTCGCTGGCGGCGAGCGCCTTCCTGAATCTCGCCACGATTGCGTCGCGTTCCTTCGGGGAAGCGCCAAGCGGCACGAGGTCGTTGTCATGGAACGAGACCCCCCAGACGCCGAGTTCCCCGAGGCGCGAGACGATCTCGGGAGGGTCCATTCTCGGGCGCACGACCGGCCCGAAGGGGTCGGCGCCGCGGTTTCCCACCGTCCAGAGGCCGAAGGCGAACTTGTCTTTCTTAGTCGGTTCGTACATACCTTCCTCCGGTGTATGGACCGGCTATCTTAACGGACAGCTGGGGGCCTGATATGAAGAAATGCAGAAACCCCCGCCCGATGTACATTTTCCAGATCCGCTTGCATCTGCCGGATCAACTGTCGAAAGCTGAAGCAAGAAAGAATCGCCATCGGGACGAAAATCCCCAGGCAGAGCGCGAGCCATTTCCGTTTCGTGGTCAAAGCTCCTCCTGCACTGTCCTAACCGTATCATCTAAGAATTCGCGCAAAATAAATTCTATCGTTGGTAGAGTGAACCGCATGGAGAACCCCGTGCCGCGCGCTACGAACCCCAAGACACGGGTCCAGAATCCCGCGGCCCGGGAGGCGGGCGAGATCTGTCCCAATTGCGGCGGGGCGCTCGACCAGCGCCAATGCAAGCTGTTCTGCTCTCAATGCGGCGTGCTGGTCTACAACTGCTCTGAATTTTAATCTTGAGGAAGACTGGCAAAACGTTATAATTTCGTTATAACAATGGAGGGGTTATGATCAAGCAGTTGCGCCGGGTGGGGAACAGCAATGCTCTTATTTTGGAGCGCCCCGTCATGGAGATGATCGGCCTGGAGGAGGACGGGCAGGTGGAGCTGACGGTCCGGGCAGGGTCGCTGATCGTGACTCCCGCCAATCCCAGGCCTGTGAGCGGCGAGCGGTTGGAGCAACTCCTGTCCAAGGTCATCAAGAAGAGGCGCCAGGTCTTAAAGCGGCTCGCCGAGTGATCAGGCGTCCCCTCTTCCTTTCCATCGAGGAGGTACTGGCCATCCATCGCCGCCTGATCGCCGAGTTCGGCGGGGATCCCGAGGTCCGCGATCACGGGCTTCTGGAATCGGCCGTCATGATGCCGCAGGCGCGGTTTGGAGGCCGGTTCCTCCACAAGGAGATCCCGGCGATGGCGGCGGCCTATCTTTTCCATCTCTGCAAGAACCACGCGTTCGTGGATGGGAATAAGCGTGTGGCGCTGGCGGCCTCGGAACTGTTCGTCCTTCTCAATGGGATGACGCTGGCCGCCACCAATGCCGAGCTGGAAGAGTTGATCCTCGGTGTGGCCAGGAGCGAGCGCTCCAAGGAGGAGGTGATAGCCTTCTTCGAGCGCCATGCCAGGAGTTGACCCTGTTTCCGGGGAATCGGCGTCCTGCGGGAGGGATCGGGCGTGACGCGGACGTCTGCAAAGCCTGCTCAAGAAAAGTCGTCTTCTTTTTCCAGGTGGGGGATATGACCCCCATCGACTGTCGATGCCCCGTGTGTACCGCCCCGATGCGCCTGGTAGGATTTCGCGCCTGGGAGAAAGACGGGGTTGGGCCCGCTTCCGGCGGGGAGACGGAGTTAGGAAGATGAAACGCCCAATTCGGATGGTCTTTTGGGTCGGCTTGGCATGTGCGTGGATGAGCCCGTCGTCCGCCCCGGCGGCCGGCTGACCCGCCTGAAGCAACCCCGCCCTCCCGCGAGGGCCGTCGACCGGTCCGGTCGACCGCATGAAGCTGAGCCTGACGGAGCAATACACGAAGCTCGATGCAAGCCACGATGCGGTAGACGCAGCTGCCAACCGCCACATCGTCGCGTTGTATTGGTGGCGGACTGTCGTCAGTTTCTCCTATCCCTTTGCGTCCGAATACGACGCCGAGCTGGCGATCCCCTATGACCACAAGCACCAGAAGGTCCGTTACGAGACGCCGGACGGCCTCCCTTACGACAATCCGGCGGGGAATCGCCACCACCGCGCAGAAACGCTGATGGGGTTTTCGGACCTGAGGTTCTTGATCAACCGTCGGGGCCGGGGAATGTTCGCGGCCTCCGACAGTTGGAATGTCGGCGTTGGCCTCACCCTCCCGACGGGCAAGACAGAAGCGGATCCCTTGACGCGCGGTGACAACGACCTTCGCCATCGCCACATCCAGTTCGGCAGCGGCACGTTTGACCCGTTGATCGGCGTCGGGTACAGCCGCCCCTTGGGGAAAAGCCTCTCGTTCGACGCCAACGTGGGATTTCAGACTTCGTTGTATGAGAGCTCCAAGGGGTACAGGGCGCCGCCGGTCCTGGATTTCTCGCTGGGGCCCCGGTGGAAGGCCTTCGACCGGTGGGAGGTGAGTCTGCATTACACAGGGATCGAGCAGGGACGGGCGCACTGGCACAGCCGCAAGGACCCCAATACGGGATATTTTCAGCAGGGGATTTTGCTGAGCCCTTCTTATCGGCTCACGCCGTCGCTCATGGTCAATCCCACCCTGCAGCGCACGATCGCCGTCAGCACGCGCGGCGAGGGGGACACGTTTGAGATGGACTGGACCTATGGAGTGACAGTGACGGCGTTTTTTTGAAAGGCTCGCTGAGGCCGTACGTCGTGGCTATTTCCCAGGGGCCGCCGGTTTGGTGAAGGCGCCGTCCGGGATCGGGGAATTCACAGTCACCTTCTCCATGGTCATCTCCCGGGGAGTGGTTCCGGCGCCCGTCACCGTCCGGTGGAACGGGAACAGAAGCCCCTGAACGCTCCGGTGGTCGGAAAAAAAAGTCTCCTCGGTCCCCTGCGATCCGCTCTGCACTGTTTTCACGAGGCGCCGTGTCGCCCGGTCGAAGTAGAGCCGCGCCACCATTCCCGAAGGAGTCTTGACGCGCACCTCGTCAGCAATTTTTCCGTCGATTGCCTCCTCGCCGACGCGCCAGGCGGGAAGGGCTCCCTGGGCGCAGGCGGCGACGAGACGCATCTCCAATTTCTGGATCTCACTTTTCATCTCCTGGGCTTGGCTGGCCGGAAGGTCCATGGGAGGCATGCCAGGGGGGCATGCCCAGGCGCTCTTGCCGTCGAACCCCTGGGAGATCTCTCCTTGCGGGGTTTTCATGTCGATTCGGATCCGGTCGGGATAGCGTATGGCGATCGTCATGTCGATGGGAACGGTCATCCCGGGGGCCGCTTCGACCGTCATGCGTCCTTTGATCGTGAGGGTGTTGATTTCTTCCAGGCGTTTCAAGCCGCCGAAGGCGGCGGCGGCCTCCTCCATCACCTTGCGCCCAGCCGCCAGCGCTTCCGGCGAGGGAGTTTCTTCTGCCGAGGCAGGACGCGCCGGGGCAAGCGGCACTTGGGCGACAGGGCCCATCCCCAGCGAGGCGAGGGGTTTGTCGAACTGCGCGGGATTCCCAACCGCGAGGACCGTCAGGTTGTCGGGGCGCAGGTATTTGCGGCAGACCGCCAGGACATCGTCCACCGTGACGGCCGCCACTCCCTTTTGGAAGCGCTCGATGTAATCAGAGGGAAATCCGTGCAGTTCGTAGCGCATCGCGCGGGCCACGATCTCTCCCCGCGTGTCGTATTCGAACACCAAGCTGTTCCCGATCGATTCCTTGGCGATCCGGAGTTCTTCCTCCGTCACAGGCGCTTCAGTCATGCGGCGGATTTCACGCCTGATCGACTCGATTGCCTGGACCGTGGCACCGCTTTTCGTCTGGCAGCCGGCCGTGAAGAGTCCCGGATGGGTGTAGTCGGCGCCGAAACGGCTCCCGATCGAGTAAGCGAGCCCCTCTCGGGTCCTGACCTGTTGGAGGAGGCGCGAGGAAAATCCGCCGCTCCCAAGGATGTCGTTGGCGACCACAAGGGCGAAATAGTCTGGATCGTCGGCCCGCCGGACGGTCCCCAGGTGGCCCACCATGACCGTGGACTGGTTGAGATCCTCCTTGGCCGCCAGGTTCACGGTGCGCAGGGGTTCCGGCCGGACCTGAGGCGCGGGAGGGAGCGCGCCAGAGCGCTGGGGCCAGCCGGAAAATGCCTCGCGGATCCGCGCGAGCATGTGCGTGGCATCGAAATCGCCATGAACTCCCACGATCATCGCATTCGGGGCGATGAAGCGCTGATGGAAATCGAGGAGATCTTGGCGCGTGATCGCCTCGACCGTCCAGGTCTCTTCCTGCCGGGCATAGGGGCTGTCCGGACCATAGAGGAGCTGAGGGAAAAGGCGCCGGGCGATCTCTTGGGGGTCGTCGTTGCGTTGGGCGATCGCAGTGAGCATCCCGGTCTTTGCGAGAGCGATCTTTTCCTCCGGGAAGGCGGGATGCTGGAGGACGTCGACAAGGACCGGAAGGTGGGCGTCGAAATCCTCGGCGAGGGTTCCCAAGGAAAACGAGCCCCATTCCAGATCAAAAGAAACGCCAATCGATCCGCCGATCGACGCGAGCCGCTCATCCAAGAGATCGCCGGGATGCTTTTCGCTTCCGCCAGTGCGCATCACTTCGCCGCAGAGGGAGGCGAGGCCTGCCTTGTCAGCAGTTTCATGGACGGACCCGGCGCGCACCAGACCCGCCAGGTCGATCACCGGGAGCGTGTGATCCTCAAGGAGGAAAACCACCATGCCGTTGTCGAGGAGATGGCGCTGAGGTTGCGGCGGCGCGAAAGAGCGCAAAGGGGGGATGGTGAGGCTTTCATGCGGTTTTGCTTTTGCCTTCGAGGCGGTCGCTCCTGGTCCGGCGCAACCGGGGACCGCAGCCAGGATTGCGAAAACCAGCGCACAAGCGTTTCGGAAGGGTGTTCTCATTTTTGGGGCTCCGGTTTGACGATTGTTGCGACAATCCGATTTTGGGAGACGAGCGCCTCCCGGGCGACGCGTTGGATATCGGCCGGTGTCACCTGCTCGATTTTATCGAGGGTTCTAAAAAGCTCCCGCCAATCTCCGTGGATGAGCTGGGCCAAGGCCAGGGATTGCGCGAGCCCTTCGTTGGAACGCATCGATCGGATCAGGCCCGCCCGCGTACGTCTTTTGACGCCGGCGAGCTCTTCCTCGGTCACACCGTCTTTTTTTAGGCGTTCGATTTCGCGCAGGATGCCATTCAAAACCGCCTCGTTCTCCTTCCCCACGGCGTTGACGCCGTAAACCATGAAAAGGTTGGGGAAACGGTTGCCGGGCATGCCGTGGAAAGCACCCACTTCAACAGCCAGTTTTTCCTTTTTGACAAGCTCCTTATAGAGGCGCGAGGTGCGGCCGCCTCCCAGGATGTCGGCCAGTGCGTCATAGGCGGCCTCGTCCGGATGGCCGGCAGCCGGCGCATGGAAGCTGACCCCAACGATCGGTTGATGCGGTGATTCATAGGAGATGCGCTTCTCTCCCCCTTGGGGGGGTTCGGCGGTGATATAGGGAGAAGCGTTTCGGGGGCCGGCCGGGAGGGGGCCGAAATGCCGCTCGGCCAGGTCAAAAACCTCGCCGGTCGAAACATCCCCGACCACGGCCACCGTGATCTTCTCCGGCGTGTAGTGCTCGCGGTAGAAGGCCTCCGCCTGGGTCCGCGTGAGATTTTCAATGTCGCTCTTGTGACCGATCGTCGGTTGGCCGTAAGGGTGCGCCTTGAAGGCCGCGGCGAGCATCTCCTCGATCAGGCGCCCGATCGGGGCGCTTTCGACGCGCAGACGGCGTTCCTCGAGGATGACTTCCTTCTCTTTATAGAATTCGCGGGTCACTGGTTCGCGGAACCGTTCGGATTCCATCGCAAACCAAAGCCCGAGTTTGTTGGCGGGGAGCGACACGACGTACCCCGTGAAGTCGGCGCTCGTCATCGCATTCAAGTCCGCAGCGCCTTGGCTTTCGAGGATGACGCTGTATTCGTTGGGGGCCACAAAAGAGGCGGCCTGGGCCTCGAAAGATTTGAACTCTTTTTCGAACGCCGAGAGCTTGGCCGGATCGGCGCGGGGGCCCTTGAGCCGTTCGGCGCGAAGGGCCTCGAAGGCACGATCGGTTTTTTCGAGCCATTCCTTTTCCGCCGCGTAGTCGAGGGCGCCGACGGTCTGGGTTCCCTTGAAAGCCATGTGCTCGAAGACATGAGCGACCCCGGTGATCCCCGTGGTTTCGTTCACCGCGCCGACGCCCACAAGCGTGAAGAACGAGACAACGGGCGCATCATGGCGCGCCAGGACGATGACCCGCAGGCCGTTGGCGAGGACGCGCTCCTGCACCTTCTGGGCGGTCTCCCCAAAACCGCCCGCCGCCAGAGGAGCGGCGAATAACAGGAAGAGGGGGGCGACAGAACGCACAAGACGCCGGATCATGGAGGGAGGATGTTAAAACACCAAACACCAAATACCAAACACCAAACCGCCGGAATCGGAGCTGGCGCCACCCTGCAAAAGAAACCCCCAGTGAACCTCCTCGAATTGGGGAAACACGCGCAGGGGGGCAGTGGACAACCCTCCCGGGGGCGGGGATACTACCGCGTTATTAAACATCAAATCAAAAAATAAAAATGCGAAGCTCCTCACAAACACCAATGAAAGGGGATTGATCCGTGTCATTCACTTACCGAGGACGCGACATCCGTAAAATAGCTGTGATCGGCTCCGGCCAGATCGGGCCGGATATCGCGCTCTATTTCGCGAAGATTCTCTCCGGCGCGGGGGTAGACGTCGTCGTCCTCGACGTCGCTCCGGAAGCGCTTGAGCGCGGACGCCTCAAGATGGCCAAAAAGGTCGAGAAGGGGGTCCAAACCAAGGCGTTCACCCCCGATGATGCCAAGCGCATCCTGGGCAGCGTCCGCTGGACCACAGAATATCAGGAAGCGGCCGACGCGGATCTTGTGGTGGAGGCGGCCACCGAGGACGCCCCCCTGAAAGGAAAGATTTTTAAGACGCTCGAGTCTCTCTGCGGCGCGGGGACGATTTTTGTTTCTAATTCCTCGCACCTAGAGCCGGAGGTGATCTTCGCGGGGCTTTCGGACCGGGGTCGGACCGCCGTCGTCCATTACTTTTTTCCCGCCGAGCGCAACATTATTGTCGAGGTCGTTCCGGGAAAAGAAACGCGGGCCGAGACGGCCGATTGGCTGATGGGGTTCTACGAGGCGATCGGCAAGGTCCCGATCCGCGTGGCCAGCCGCTACGGCTATGCTGTGGACCCGATTTTTGAGGGGCTCTTCCAGGCGGCGGCGCTCTGCGTCGAGGAGGGGATCGGCAGCATCAAGGAGGTCGACACCGTCGCCTGTCAGGCGTTGGGGTTGAAGGTGGGCCCTTTCACGGCGATGAACCTAACCGGGGGAAACCCCATCTCGAACAAGGGGCTTGACAACTACCATGCGAAGATCATGCCGTGGTACACCTCGCCGGCGATTTTGAAGAAACAGATTGCCGCGGGAGCACCCTGGGAAACCCTCGAGCGGCACGAGATCGTGGCGGTCGAGCCGGCGCGCCAGAAGGCGCTCTCGGAGGCGCTGCAGGGGGCTTATCTCGGGATCGCCTGCGAGATCCTCGACAGCGGCATCACGAGCGTGGGGGATTTTGAGATGGCGGTCGAGTCGGCTCTCGACATGACGCCCCCCTTTCGTCTGATGAACCGCCTGGGGGTGCCGGCCGCGCTGGCTTTGGTCCAGAAGTACGCCGACGCCCACACGGGGTTCAAGGTCGCCGAGTGTCTTAAGGAGCGCGCCGCGTCGGGGAAGCCCTGGTTTGTGCCGACGGTTTTCCGGCGCGACCACCACGATGTGGCGGTCGTGATCCTGCGCCGGCCGAAAGTTCTCAATGCCTTGAGCGCCGAGACATTTGACCAGATCTCTTCCTATATGGAGGAGATCCGCCGGGATCCCAAGATCAAGGCGGCAGTGCTGACGGGGTTCGGCGTCAAGGCGTTTGCGGCCGGGGCGGATGTCACGTTCCTGGCAAAGATCGAGACGCCTGCCCAGGGGGAGGAGACGGCGCTGGGTTCCCAGAAAGTCCTGAACAAGATCGAGAATCTCGGCAAACCGGTCGTCTGTGCCCTGAACGGCTACGCCTTCGGCGGAGGGAACGAGCTCGCCATGGCCTGCACCGCGCGCATTTCGAAAAAGGGCCTGTCAGTTCTGGCCGCCCAGCCCGAGCCGAACCTCGGGATCATCCCGGGAGCCGGCGGGACGCAGAGGTTTGTGCGGCTCGTGGGCTTGGAGAGGGCCGCCGAGATCCTGAGGACCGCGCGGACGGTCTTGGCCAAGGAGGCGCTGGCGATAGGGCTCGTGCAGCGCGAGGCCGAGGGGGATCTCCTGGACGCGGCGATCGCGTTCGCCCGGGATCTGGCTTCGGGGAAGGAAAAGGTTCCTCCGATCCCGCGCGCGCCGATGGCGAAAGTCCCGGACGCTCTTCCACGGGTCGAACTGGGGCACCTGAGCCGCCGCATTGACGCGATCTTGTGCGACGCGATCCTGGGAGGCGCCCGTAAGACGCTCGAGGAAGGGTTGGCCCACGAGGCTCGGAAATTCGGCGAATGCTTTACGACCGAAGACGCGCGGATCGGGATACGGAATTTCCTCGAGAACGGGCCGCGCGCGAAGGCGCCGTTTGTCCACCGTTAGGATTCGCGCAAAAATAAAAGAGGTTAGGAAAGAAACGGATACAACAGCCAACGACAGAAGTTATTTTTGCGCGAATCCTAAGGAGGCGTGTGTGCCGCGAAGAAAATGGCCTTTGGCGGCTCTGATGCTCGCGTTCGCCATGGCCGCGTGGGGAGGTGGAGGAGGGGGCATCGGGGAGATCCCCGTCCTTTCGCAAGGGGAGGAAGCGGCGCTTGTCGATCGTTTGGAACCGGACCGCGCCACGGTGGTTTTTTTCTACCGTCCGGACCAGACCCTCGAGGTGGGATTCGTGGAGGGGCTCTGCGGCCCGATCCTTCGGGAGGACCGCGCGGCGGTGCGCCTTGTGCAGCTTGCTTCCATCGACGACCCGGCGGCCCGACAGCACGGCGTCGACAAGACCCCTCTGGCGCTTGTCTACAACCGCCGGCGCGAACTCGTGGGACAAGGTGCTGCCGTCGATGAGATCCGCTCGCTTTTGGAAAAAGCCGTCCGCACGCCCCGGATCCAATGGGTGGATGTCGATGATCCGAAGGCGGCCGCCGTTTACGGAAAGGCCCCGAAGCGTATGGCCAACATTCTCAAGACGATGAGTTTGAGGCCGGAGCTGATGCGGGAGATGGGGGATCTCGTCCTGAAGGCCCATTTTCAGCCCGGATTTTTAGACTGCAAGACCAAGGAGACGATCGCCAGCTACGTCTCGGCGCTCAATGCCTGCCGCTACGGGCTGGGTTCGCACGGGAACTTCCTGCAGTTGCAGGGAGGGGACGAAAAGCTGGCGGATGCGCTCGCCCGGGACGACCTAGAAAGCGATGCGCTCGCCCCCAAGGAGAAGGCGCTTCTGGCCTACGTGAGAAAACTGACCCTGGAGCCTGCGCGCGTGCGGGACGCCGACGTGGAAGCCCTGCGCCAAGCCGGTTGGACCGACGAGCAGATCTTTGAGGCGTCATTCGAGACGGCGCTTTTCGCCTTTTTCAACAGGATGGCCGATGCCTATGGGCTGGACTATCCGGACTCTGGGTATTTCCCGCCCGAGGAGCGGCAGAAGAAGGGGCAATCGGAAGTTGCGAATCCTGAGTAAGGATACTCAGCACCCAGGACTCAGTTCTCAGCACTTCTTTTAAGACGTCGTTTCGTCGGGATGGGGGAACGAAACGATGACCGAGTCGAGGTGGATCACCCGGTACTCCTGGTCGTTCATGAAGAAGTAGTGCCCCTCGACATGCTCGCCGCTTTCCTCAAAGGTGACGACCGACCCCACGGAGGGCATACGGCGGAACTCCTTGGCGTCGGTGTCGTATCCATCTCCGGTCACGAACACGTCCCCATAGAAGAGCGTCCCCCCTTTGGGGCAGAGCACCTCCGGCTGTGATCCCGGCTCTTTGCGGACCCGCACCGCCAAGAGCAGGCCATAGACATCGAAAGGGGGCTGTTTCTTTTTGGATGCTGGTTTCATGCTCCTATTGAAACCTGAGAAGAGGCCGGGCGCAAGAAGAAGAGAGGCACAATCCAGGGAAAACTCGTATATGATTGCAAAAGATGGCCGCGCGCCTTCCGATCGAAGCACTCAAGGAGGGGATGATCCTCGCCCAGGATGTGGCGGACCGCTCGGGCAGGCCGCTCGCGAAGGCGGGTGACTGCCTCGATGCCAGGATCCTGATCCGGATGCGCGCCGGAGGCGTCTCCTTTGTGGAGGTCCTGGAGGAGGCGTCGGAGGCGGCCCCGGAGAACTCGGACATCGAAACGCGCATTGAGACGGTCCTGACCCGGAAATTCGCAGGGACGGAAGGGAATCCCCTCATGAATGAGATACGGGCGCTTGCCAAGTCGCACCTGGCGGCCCTTCGGCGCGTTTCCTCCTGACCGCATGCTGCGCGATCCCGAGCAGATCCAGAGGATCGTCGAGGATGGCAGGGATCTTCCGACCCTGTCGGTCGTGGTGACGCGCGTGAGCGAGATGGTGCGCGACCCGCGCGTCTCGGCGGCGGCAGTGGGGCGCGTCATCTCTGAGGACCAGGCCTTGACCGCCAAGGTCCTAAAACTCGTCAACTCGTCGTTCTACGGTTTTCCCCAGCGTGTCAACAGCGTCACACGCGCCATCGTGATCCTGGGGTTTAACCGCGTCAGGAACCTGACGCTCACTGCGTCGGTCCTGGGAGCTCTTCCAGCGCGCCATGGCGCGTTTTCAGTCGCCTCCTTCTGGGCCCATTCGGTGGCGACGGCGATTGCGAGCGACTCCCTGGCTAAGATTCTGCGCTTGCCGGCGGAGGCGGAGGACGCCTTTGTTTCGGGCCTCCTGCATGACATTGGCAAGCTCATGACCATCCATTTCTTTAAGGAGGAATTCGAGGCAGTGATGAAGACGGTGGTGGAAAAGAACTGCCTCGTTGTTGAGGCGGAACAGGAAACGATCGGCACCACACACGCCCACATCGGGGGATGGCTTTCCCAGAGGTGGAATTTTCCTGAATCGATCGCGGCGTCGGTTCGGATGCACCACCAGCCGGATTTGAGCCATCAGCACCGCCGCCTTGTGATGATCGTCCATGTGGCCGATATCCTGGCGCGGGCGTTGGGCCTGGGCTCCGGCGGCGATATGCGGATCCCCGTGGTCGACGAGGCCTCCTGGCGAGAGCTGGGGCTGACGCGCGAGGTTCTGGACCAGTGCATGAAGGAGATGTTGGACCGCGTCGAGCAGACCGAGGAGTTCATTGAAATGGTGACGCAATAATGGCTTCTGACGCTCCTCAAGGCCATGACACCACCGTCCTCTACGAGGTTTTCGATCTTTTCACGAATCTTTCCAGGCGGTCGGTCGAGATCAGCGCCGCGCGTTCGGTCCCGGCATGCCTGGAGATTCTCGAGAAGATCCTGCGCGACCTCCTGCGGTTTGAGATTTATCAAATCTTCGAGGTCCAGGCTGACGGTCACACGCGTTGGACAGCCGGCAAGCGCCCCGAGGAGATCGGAGCGCCAGTCAACGAAGGGCTTGCCCGCTGGGCTCTGAAAAGCTCCCAGCCGGTCCTCGTTCCCTGGGAGGGCGGGCGCGTCGCCGGACAAGAGATGCGCTCTCTCATCCTGATCCCGGTGGGAACGCACGACCATTCCTATGCGCTGGTCTTGGCCTGGGTGGCCTTCGACGAGGGACAGTCGAGCCGCATCCTCTTGCAGGCCATGGAGAATCTCGCGCGGGTGGTCGCTTTCTCGATCGAGAGTCTCCGCCGCGAGGAGCAGACCCGGCAGCTTCGGGACCTCGTGGACAACATCCTGGAGAGCGTCCCCTTGGCGATTCTCGCCATCGGCCGCGACGATAAGGTTTTGGCCTGCAATCGGAATCTCGAGTTCCAATGCCGCGTCACTCGCAATGAGATCCTGGGGTGTTCCTACAAGGAGGCGTTTCCCCATGCCTTCGCGCAGGTGCTGGAATCGCTGATTCTGAACACCCTGCAGGGGCAGGAGGCGACCGATTTCGAGTATGAGCAAAGGCTCGACGAAAAGACAGCCTTCCATCTGGGGATCACAAGCAGCCTGTTGGCTTCCGCCGCCGACCAGCCGATGGGGGTGCTCTTCGTGATCCGCGACCTGAGCCTGAGCCGCGAGGTGGTGAAGCTCCGGGAGCTGGACGACATGAAGTCGGCCTTCGTGCACACGGTCTCACACGAGCTCAAGACCCCGCTCACCGCCATCCTGGGGGGGAGCGAATTGCTGGGACTGCAGGGGGATGCCTTGAACGAGGAGCAACGCGAACTCGTCAAGATCGTGGACGCCGGCGCCAAGCGTTTGAACGCCCTCGTGACGGACCTCTTGGATCTCTCGCGGCTGGAGTCGGGGCGCGTCCATTTGGAGCCTGCCCCTGTGGATCTGGCAAACCTGGCGCAGGAGGTGGCGCTCCTGGTGCAGTCCCGCAATCCGAAGGTCAAGCTCCGCTTCGATGTCCAGGACCCGCTTCCGGAGCCCGAGGCGGATCGCGCCAAAATCCGCGAGGTGATCGAGAACTATCTCTCCAACGCCATGAAATACTCGCCAGCCGGAGGGAATGCCGTCGTCAAGATCTGGACCGAGGGGCAGGAGGTTCGGTTCGAGGTCGCCGACACGGGCGTGGGGATTCCTGAGAAGCATCTCCCGTTTATCTGGGACAAGTTCCATCGCGTCGATTCGGCCACGACCGCCCAGATCGAGGGGACGGGGCTGGGTCTGGCGATCGTCAAGCACATCGTCGAGATGCACGGCGGCAAAGTCTGGGTCCGAAGCACGGAGGGAAAAGGGAGCACATTCGGCTTCTCCCTACCGCTTTAGTGAAGACCATGGCCGGGGCAAAAGGGGGGAAGAGCGGCCAGCAGGAATCAACGGAGTTTCACGAGGCGTTTGAGAAAGTCCGCGTCTGCGTGCAGGTCATCGACGACAAGAAGGGGGAGTCGATCGTGGTCCTCGATACCCGCCGCGCGACATTCATCGATTACCTTGTCATCGCCACAGTCCAAAGCGGCCGCCAGTTGAAGGCGATCGCCGATGAGATCGACCGGGCCCTGAAGCGCTGTGGAAGACCCGCCCGCGGGATCGAAGGAACCCCCAAGAGCGGATGGATTCTCCTCGACGCGGGAGATTTCGTGGTGCATCTGTTCCTGCCTCAGACGCGCGCCTACTACGATCTCGAGATGCTGTGGGGAGATGTACCGAGGATCGACGTCGCAGCAATTTTCGTCACGCGTCACGTGTCATGAGTCATGTGTTGTTTGGGCCATTACGCATGACGCATATCGCATGACCCATGACGAACTGCACTTTACATTTTGTCAGGGGCTTGAATCCCTAGGAGCGTCAATCCTGACTTGAGCGCCAGGCGCGTCGCATCGGCGAGGCGAAGGCGCGCCGCCTGGACGGCCGCGTCCGCCTGGATTACGGGGCATTCCTGGTAGAACTGGCTGAACGCTTTCGCCAGATCCAGAAGCGCCGTCGCCACGTAGGACGGCTCGGCGTCCGCCACGGCCCGTTCCACCTGGCGGGGGAGATCGGCGAGGTTTTTAAGGAGTCTCACCTCCGCATTGTGGACGAGCGCAGACGCGTCGGCGTCGGTTCGGACGGGCGCCGGCGCCTTTCGGAGGATCCCCGAGATCCGCGCATGGGCATACTGGACGTAGGGGCCGGTCCGGCCCTGAAAATTCAGGAGGTCGTCCCAGTCGAAGATCACATCCTTGATACGGCGCGTCTTCAAGTCGTTGAAGACGACCGCGCCGACGCCCACTTTCTCGGCCGCCGTGGGGATCTCCCCTTCCGGGAGGGAGACCAACCCCTCGCGCAGGGCGTCGCGGATCTTCACCTCGGTCCGTTTGGCGGCTTCGTCAAGGACCTCGGCGAGGAGGATGAAGGTCCCCTCGCGCGTACGCATCCCCTGGTAGTGGCCGAACGGGACATGCAGGCAGTTTGAGACCCAGCCGCATCCGGCGAGCTCAAGCACCTTGAAGATCTGTCGGAAATGGAGCTCCTGCGGCATCCCGACAACATAGAGCATCCGGTCGAAGCAATATTTCTCGTGTCGGTCGCGCGCGGTGATGAGGTCCCGCGTGGCGTAAAGGCTTGACTCGTCGGCCTTGCGCAGGAGGCACGGGGGCATCTTGAAGTCCGAGAGATCCACGATGAGAGCTCCTTCGCTTTCGCGGGCGAGCCCTTTTTCCTGGAGCCACCGGATGAGTTCGTTCGATCGGGAGGCACAGTCGCTTTCGCCTTTCGTCTCGTCGAAGCGGATGCCGAGGCGGTCGAAGATCGTCTGGAATTCCTTGAGGCTGGCCTGTCGAAAGGCATTCCAGAGGGTGTGCGCCGATGGCTCACCTTTTTCCAGCGCCGAGAAAGCGGCGCGGGCTTCGTTCTCGAGGGCGGGATTTTCCTTTTTCTCCTTGTTGAACCGGGTGTAGAGGTCCATGAGGACACGGACGGCATCGGGGCGCTCGAGCAGGGTCTCGTCTCCCCATTTCCGGTAAGCCACCAGAAGCGTTCCGAACTGGGTGCCCCAGTCGCCCAGGTGGTTGATCCGGATCGTTTTCCAGCCGCAGGCGGCGTGGAGATTCGCCAGGGCGTTGCCGATCACGGTCGAGCGGATATGATGGACGGCGAAGGTTTTAGCGATATTGGGAGAGGCGTATTCCACAATGGCTGTGCGGCCGCGGCCAGATTCCGATCCCCCGTAGCGCTCTCCCTGGCGGTTGATTTCAGAGAGGACTGCCTCGGCGAAGCGCCCCCGCTCGACGGAGAGGTTCAGGTAGGGTCCGGCTGATTTCACGCCGGCGACGATCCCGGAAGGGGCGAAGTTCCGCGCCCATTCCTGGGCGATCGCGGCCGGCGCCTTCTTGGTTGTTTTGGCGAAGGGGAAACAGGGAAGGGCATATTCCCCCAGCGTCTCGTCCGGGGGGATTTCGAGGTTTTTCTCGATCTCGTCGGGAGAAATCCCTGTCGGCCCTGAAAGCGTCTCTGCGATGAGCCGCGTGGCCGAAGGCATCGCGCCAGTATAGGAAAACTCATGACTCATGACCCCTGTCTCATAACTATGATGCCTCAGTGAAAAACCCTCCTGGTGAGATGCGCCGCGGTTGGAGGGGGCCTCTGGCGCTCGGCGGCGCGTTTTTCCTTTTCTACCTCTATCATCTCGCTCCGGACATGCAGTGGGGGGATTCGGCCCGTCTGAGCCGCGTCGCCTACGAAGGAGAGTTCGATTTTGTCACAGGAGGGGGGCACGGCCTCACGGGAGTCGTCGGCTGGATCTTCGGCCACCTCCCTTGTGAGCATCCCTGGACCCAGAACCTGGCATGCGCTTTTTTAGCGGCCTCTGCACTTTTCTGTCTGGCGTGCTTCCTGACGGGGGTGGGGATGGGATTTCCCGCCGCGGCGCTGTCCTGCGGCGCGCTGGGGGTTTCTCACACGTTCTGGTTCGTTGCCGTTCTCCACGAAAGCTACGCGCTTGTGGCGTTGACGTTCATCCTGTTTTTGTGGAGTTCCTGGCGTCTTTTGGCAGCTCCTTCGGCGGGGAGGATGCTGGCCCTGGTTTTGGCCGGCGCGGCAGGGTTGCTCAATCATCACATTTTTCTTCTTTTCGTAGGAACGGCGTTTCTT
>SBBH01000021.1 GCA_005239795.1 Planctomycetales bacterium | reverse complement strand
GACATTCACGCCTCCGGAGGGGGGAGGGGCTGCCGACTATGCCGCCTACCTCTTTCCGGGGATCGTGACGCTCGTGGTCCTCTTCACGGCAATCTTTTCGACCATTTCCATCATCGAGGACCGGCGGGAAGGGTTTTTACAGTCGGCCCTCGTCTCTCCTGGAAACCGTGCGGGACTCGTCTTCGGCAAGCTCTTGGGGGGCGGGGTGCTGGCCACGGCCCAGGCGGTGCTCTTTCTGCTCTTGGGCCCGCTTTGCGGGGTCGCCGTGGGAGGAACAGCCCTTCTTCAAAGCGCGGCCTATCTTTTCGTTCTTTCGCTGGGGCTGACCGCCCTCGGTTTCTGCATCGCCTGGCCGATGGATTCGACACAGGGGTTCCATGCCGTCATGATGCTTTTCCTGATGCCGATGTGGCTCTTGTCGGGAGCGTTTTTTCCGCTCACCCCCGAAACGCCGGTATGGCTCGCCTGGGTCATGCGGACGAATCCCCTCACCTACGGCATGGCGGGATTGCGCTGGATTTTGGCCGCGGGGGAGGAGCTTCAAGGGATTCCTTCCTTCGGCGTCAGCGCCGTCGTCGTCGCGGCGTTTTCTGTTGCCACCACGGTTTTAGGATGCGTTCTCGCGCGCCGCGCCACGCGTAAGGATTGGATGTGAAAAGCGCGAGATCCTGGAAGGCGCCAGGGCTCGTCCTGCTTCTGGCGCTCAGTGCAGGAGGAGCCTTTATCTGGCTGGCTTCCAGACAGCAGGAGATCGCAGAGTCGGCCGCCGAAAATCTTCGCCTGGGTCCCCTGTCCGCCGAGGATCCTTTCTTGGAGCGCTCCGGCCGGAATATCCGCCTAGCGGATCTCCGGGGAAAGACGTGGGTGGCAGGATTCCTCTTCACCCGATGCGCGGGGCCGTGTCCCCACGTCATGGCTGAAATGGCGGCTCTGGCCTCGGCGCTCGAACGCGATTCGGTGAGGGTGGTCGGCTTCACGGTGGATCCCGACCACGACACGCCGGAAATTCTGGCTGCTTACGCGGCAAACTTCAGGCTTCCGGACAATCTATGGCTGCTGACGGGCTCCAAGGAGTCTCTTTACGGTTTGATCCGTGAAGGGTTCAAGCTGGGCGTTGCCGAGGAGCCGTCGGGAACCACCGGCAACCACCTCATCACGCACAGTCAGCGGCTGGTTCTCATCGATCCTCAGGGGATGATCCGGGGGTATTACGATTCCTTTGATCCCGAGGCGGTGTATCGCCTGCGGGAGTCCGCCCGGAGATTGGCGCGGGAAGGGCGATGATCCCGCTTGAAGCCTTTCCGGCGATCAACGCCTCCCTGAACGCTGCGAGCGGCGTTCTCCTGATGATGGGACTCATTTTCATCAAAAAAGGGCGCCGCGAACCGCACAAGATTTGCATGCTCTGTGCCTGTGGCGTGTCGCTTCTTTTTTTGAGCTGCTATCTTTATTACCACTTTCACCATGGTACGACGCGTTTTCCGCACGGCGGGATCCTGCGTACCGCCTATTTCACGGTACTTCTCAGCCACACGGCCCTGGCGGCGACCGTCCCGGTGTTGGCCGGCATCACCTTGAGGCAGGCCGCCAAGCAGGACTGGGAGCGCCACAAGACGTGGGCTCGTCGGACCTTCCCGATCTGGATGTATGTGTCAGTGACCGGCGTCATCATCTATCTGATGCTGTATCATCTATAGTCATGCGTCATGGATCACGCGTCATGCGTGGTAGAAACAAACGGAAACAGCGGAATTTTTTCCTCTCGCGCATGACTCGTGACGCGTGTCGCGTGACGATCACGACATGTCTCCTTTTCTGGCCCGCTATGGCGCTGACTTGACCTTCCTGCAAGGAGGCGGTCGCCTCCGAGGGGGGGGATCTCACGCAGGGGCTCTACTGGAGCATCCTCTTCATGCTGAGTATGCCGTATTTACTCACCGGCGGATTTATCGCGGTTTTGTATTGGTCCTATCGCAAGTGGGCCTGCCGCCAAGCGGCCTCAGCTGCGAAGTCGGATTCCCAAGCCTGACAGGATTTCTGCCTGGCGTGCCCACATCCGCCGGCGCGCTTTTTTCGTGTGATCGTCATAGCCGACCAGATGCAAAATGCCGTGGACCGTGTAAAGCGCGAGCTCCGCGTGGAGAGAATGTCCGCGCCGGCGCGCCTCCCGGCGAGCTGCTTCCCAGCAGACGGCGATCTCTCCATGTAGCGTCCCTTTTTTCCGGTAGAGGGGATAGGAGAGGACATCTGTCGCGCTCGGATCGCCAAGCGAGCGCTGGTGGAGACGCCGCATCGGGGCCTCGGAGAGGATCGCGATCGTCACGGAGATTTTTTTTCCTTTTGCGCGGGCCGCACGGATCGCGCGGCGGGCTACACGCTCTAGCCATTGGGTCCGGACGGGCGCGCCCGCCAGGTTGACAACAGTGGGAACCGTCACGACGTGGGGGAGTCCCGGCGGCCGTAGGCGCGCACGATCTCTTTCACCAGGGGGTGGCGCAGGACGTCGGTCGCGTCAAGCTGGATGAAGCCGATGCCGGGAATTCCTTGGAGCGTCTCCCAGGCGTCGGCGAGCCCCGAGCGCTCCGGAGGCAAGAGATCGACCTGCGTGGCGTCCCCCGCGACCACCGCTTTGGCGTGGAGCCCCAGGCGCGTCAGGAACATCATCATCTGCTTCGGGGTGCAGTTCTGCGCTTCGTCCAGGATCACGAAGGCGCGGTCCAGGGTTCGCCCTCGCATGAAGGCGACCGGCACGATCTCCACGAGGCCCCGCTCGATCAGCTTCTTGGCCTTGCCGTAGTCGAGGAGATCCTCCATGGCATCATAGAGGGGGCGCAGATAAGGGTTCACCTTTTCGAAGAGGTCCCCCGGCAGGAATCCGAGCTTCTCGCCAGCCTCGACCGCGGGCCTCGCCAGGATGATTTTCCTGACCTCATTTTTTCCCATGGCGTGGAGCGCCATCGCCATCGCCATGTAGGTCTTTCCCGTCCCGGCCGGGCCGGAGCAGAAGACGATGTCATCTGTCCGGATCATCTCGACCAGGCGCGCCTGTCCCGCCGTTTTGGGGATGGCGGAGCGCCCTTTTTCAAGAAGCGGGATCGGAAGGGGCGCCGGCGGGGGGGTGGCGCCTCGGATTTGGGCGACGAGCCTGTCGACGTCATCTTCCCCGAACTCCTGGGGGGCTGAGCGCGCCGCCTTTTGCAGGGCGAGGATCGTCTCCTTGGCGGAGCGGACCCCCTCATGGGCGCCGGAGAGCTTCACAAGGCCGTTTCGAGCAGACATTTCGATGCCGAACGCCTCCCGAATTTTCTTGAGGAAGCGCTCCTGGGGGCCGAACACCAGGAGCTGTTCGTCGTAGCTGCCGATTTTGAGGCTGTCTTCCATTACCCTGTCCGCGCCAGGAGCGGATAGAGATAATAGCCCGTCGGGGCGGCCAAGAGGAGGCTGTCAAGCATGTCGAAGGCTCCCCCGAGCCCCGGCCAGTTTCCGGAGTCCTTGACGCCGGCCTTTCGCTTCAGGAAGGATTCAAAGAGATCCCCGATCTGTCCTGCGATCCCCACGGCGCCGCCATAGAGCGTGCCGGAGGCCGGCGTCAACAGAAGGGAGGGAACCAGCCAGGCGATCGTGGCGCCGACTCCAACCGAAGCGATCAATCCGCCGGCGGCCCCTTCCCACGTCTTTTTGGGGCTGATGGCCGGCGCCAGTTTTAAGCGCCCGATCGAACTCCCCACGTAATAAGCGGCGATATCGCCACCCTTGCAGGCGGCAACCACGTAAAAAGTCGCAACCAGTCCGTGCGCCTTTCTGATCTCAAAAAAATAGAAAGCCAACAGGATGTAAAAAAAACCGACGGCGAGGAGGGGAGTGGGAAGACGGGTGTTCCCAAGTTTGGGACCCATCCAAAATCCCAGGCATTCCCAAGCCGCCAAGGCGGCGAGTGCGCCGACGAGCCCGCGCGTGCACCAGGATGTGCCGGTAGCCCGTTCGATCCAGGCGAGTGCCGTGAGGACGGCAATCCAGGCGGCGCCGAAGAGGAATCGGGATGCGGCGGAGGTCATTCCCCAAGGCCGCCGAAGCGGCGGCGGCGCTGAGCATAGGCCTTTAGTCCTTCGTACAGGTGGGGGATCCTGAACTCCGGCCAGAGAACCGGCGTCGTCCAGATCTCGGCATAGGAGATTTGCCAGAGCAGGAAATTGGAGACGCGGTATTCCCCGGCTGTTCGGATGAGAAGATCCAGGGGGGGCATGTCTGGCTGGTACAGGGAGCGCGCCAAGAGCGCCTCGTCGACCGTCTCGGGATCGAGGCGGCCCGCCGCGGCGTCGCGCGCGAGGCGCTTGACCGCGCCCACGATCTCCTGGCGGCCGCCGTAATTTAAGGCGAGACACAGCGTTAGCCCTGTGTTGTTCCGGCAGAGATCGACCGATTCCAAGAGGGGCTGACGCGCCTCGTCCGGAAGCGTCGCAGTCTCTCCGATCGTGGTCAAGCGCACATTGTTGCGCATCAAGGTCGGCCGTTCTTCGACGACGTAACGGGCCAGAAGCTTCATCAGGAGCTTCACCTCCATCTCGGGGCGGCGCCAATTTTCGGAGGAGAAAGCGTACAGCGTCAATTGGTCGAGCCCCAGGCGCGCGCATTCCTCGGTGGTCTCGCGAACCGAGGTGACCCCCTCCTCATGGCCGCGAATCCTCATCCACCCCTTCTCTTTGGCCCATCGGCCGTTTCCGTCCATGATGATCGCCACATGGCGGGGGAGACGCTCCGGAACGAGACCGCGCGAGACAAGCTCTTCGCGGCTGTAGGGAGTCGTCAATTCCATGGAGGAGGAGCTCGGGCTTCGGCGCGCCGTCACGTTCATAAACAAACGGTAACGGGGGGCCGGATCGAAGTCAATCCGCCCCAGCGAACGGGTTTTTCCATCAGTTTGATTGGGGTTTGGAGTTTTGGATTTTGGATTTAGAGTGGAGGCGTGCCTGCTTCTTCCGTGGATCTTTTGATACGCCGCGTCGGGCGCCTCGCCACACCTCGCGGAGACAAGCCTTTGAAAGGCCGCCAGGCCGACCACGTGTCGGAGCACGCCGCCTGCGCCGTCACCGTGTCGAAAGGGCGCTTCGTCCAGATCCTTCCGGAAAAGGCGCTCCCGCGGGGATTGACGCCGTCCCGCGAGATCGACGCCGAAGGGTGCTTGGCGACGCCCGGGCTTGTCGATCCGCATACGCATCTGGTGTTCTCGGGCTCGCGCGCAAAAGAGTTCGAATCGCGCCTGCGGGGAGCATCTTATCTCGAGATCGCCGCGAAGGGAGGCGGGATCCAGGCGACCGTCCGCGCCGTGCGCCGTGCCGGCGAGGAAGCGCTTTTTCGGGAGGCACAGGGCAGGCTTTCACGGATGCTGGCTCAAGGGACCTGCATCGCCGAGGTGAAATCCGGCTACGGACTCGATCTTGAAACGGAGCTCAAGATCCTGCGCGTCGTCGACAGGCTGCGCCGCGCCGGTCCGCAGGAGATCGTCCCGACGTTTTTGGGGGCGCACGCCCTGCCGCCCGAGCATGCGAAGGACCGCCGCGGCTTTGTGGATCTTGTGGCAAAAGAGATGCTTCCGCGCGTGGCCCGGGAGCGCCTCGCGGAGTTCTGCGACGTCTTCTGCGAGTCGGGCGCGTTCACGGTGGAGGAGTCGCGCGCCATCCTGGAGGCGGCGCGCCAAGCGGGCCTCGCGCTCAAGATTCATGCCGAGCAGTTCACGCGCCTGGGGGGGACGCGTTTGGCCTGCTCCCTCGAGGCCGCCTCGGCGGATCATTTGGCCTGCGTCGGAGACGAGGAGATCGCTGCGCTGGCAAAGGCGCTCACCGTGGCTGTCGTCCTTCCGGGGAGCGCCCTCATGACGGGATCGCCGCCTTATGCCTATCCGCGACGACTCTTGGACGGCGGGGCGGCGGTGGCAATCGCCACCGACTGCAACCCTGGAACAAGCCATCTCGAGTCGATGCCCTTGGCAATGGCGCTCGCCTGCGCGATCTACAAGATGACGCCGGCCGAGGTTTTGACCGCCGCGACCTTGAATGCGGCTTGCGCTGTGGGGCGGGGTCACGCGGCCGGGAGCGTCGAGCCGGGAAAACGCGCGGATCTGGTTTTGTGGGAGGCCGAGGAAATCCGGGAGATCCCATACCGCTTCGGACAGGTTCCGATAAAGCGCGTCATCTGCAAAGGCCTGGTTGTCGAAGGGGAGGTTTTTTCGGGGGAGGATGCCTTGGACACAAAGGACGAAAACGGGGCGTTCGTGATCTGGGTCGACGGGGCGTCGCGGGGGAATCCTGGCCCGGCCGCGGCGGGTGTCGTGATCGAGACGGCGGGCGGGCGGACCCTGCTTGACGAAGGGTTCGCGCTCGGCGAGACCACCAACAACGTGGCCGAATATTCGGCGCTCTTGAAGGCGCTTGAAGAGGCCGAGCGCCTGGGAGCCAAGAGCTTGAGGATCCATGCCGACAGCGAACTTCTGGTGAAGCAGATCAAGGGGGAATACAAGGTCCGCCACGCGAACTTGAAACCCCTCCATGAGGAGGCGAAGAAACGCCTCTCACGCTTCGCGGACGTCCAGATCCGGCATGTCCGCCGGGAGCAAAACACCCGTGCTGACGCTGCGGCCAACCGAGCTTTAGACAAAGCATGAAAGAGGTGCAACCAGAATGGTCGTCCAGCGCGGTCCAAGTCGTGGACTACGATCCACAATGGCCCATCTTTTTCTTGGAACTTAAAACGGTTCTTGCGAACCATTTGGGCTCCAAGATCCTCAGGTTCGAGCATGTTGGCAGTACGTCGGTGCAGCGGTCTTCCGGCCAAGCCGAGGATTGATTTGGATATTGTGATCGATTCTCGAGAGCGCCAACTCTAGTTGGAATGATCGCGCCTGGGCTTTTGTGGAAATCGTACGGCAGACAGCGGCTTTCAGTGTGTCAATCAACTACGCCAAGGTAGCTTACAAAGGAGGTCTTTTAAATCTTAAGACGTTGATCGGACGCGTAGATAATTTCCGGGGACTTCTTGCGGATAACATATCTGCAATTCTTCGTGTTGTGAGGGAAGGATTGCCCCATAATAATTAGTACTGCAACGCTACTTTAGTCTTATAAAAAACAGCCCGGATCGCGAGATCCGGGCTGTGGTGCGCCATAAGCCGGGTTCTGTCCCCTTTGCAGGGAGGGGCCATTCCTCTAGGATCCGCCTCGCGGCGGACCTCAAGCAGCCTACCCGGAAGGGATCGGCGCGAGACACGCCGCGCTCCCCCGCGAAGGGGAGCGACCTCCCTTACTTGGCCTTTCTCCGGGCGGGGTTTGCCATGTCCGCCTACACGACCTTGCGGTCGCTTCGGCGGATCCGCCGTAGCCCTTTCAGGCGGAGGCGGACCTCCCTCGGTCACCCGAGGGAGCGGTGGGCTCTTACCCTCCGCCTACGCGGCCTTTCGGCCCTTCGGCGGATCCGCCGTAGCCTGTTAGAGCGGAGGCGGACACCGTTTCACCCTTGCCTGGCTTTCGCCTTCGGCGGTCTCGTCTCTGTGGCACTTTCCCGCCCCGACCGCTCGCGCGGCCGGGGGGCGGGTGTTACCCGCCGCCCTGTCCCGTGGAGCCCGGACTTTCCTCTCCGGACCGATGTCATCCGGAGCGGCCCCGACGCACCATCAGCATACTATCACAATTTAACCGGTCGCGCTGAAATACATTATGGTTGCCAGTCCCCAGTCGCTGGTCACCCGCTTCATAGGTTTTTGGGAACGGGGAACCGAGGACTGAGGAGATCGTAAGCGCTGTTCACTTTTCCACAGCATTGGTAGACTTTCTCCTGATGTCGAGCTTGCTTGCGTACGAAAGGCACTTTCCTACCGTCGCCTCTGACGCCTTCGTCGCCGACACGGCGCGCCTCATTGGCCGCGTGACCTTGGGACCCAAATCCAGCGTCTGGTACGGCGCGGTCCTGCGGGCTGACATCAACCGGATTGACGTAGGGGAAGCCTCGAATATCCAGGACGGGACCATCGTTCACCTGGAAGACGAGCACCCCTGCCTCATCGGCCGCGAGGTCGTGGTGGGGCATTCCGTGACGTTGCATGGGTGCACCGTCGAGGACGCGGCCTTGATCGGGATCGGATCGATTATTTTGACGGGAGCCTGGATCGGCGAAGGAGCGATCGTCGCCGCCGGGACGCTTATCCCTGAGGGGATGAAGGTCCGCCCGGGGGCTCTTGTCCTGGGGATTCCAGCCCGCGAGGTCCGGCAGGTTTCCGACGCGGAAAAGCGCGTCATCCGGGACCTGGCCCAAAAATACGTGCGTGTCGCCGCGGAAGCCCGAGCCTCCCTTCAGAGTTGAACCGCTAGGCTCAACTTCGCGGGGTATTGGGAAGGGAAGGGGACGCGGCCTGCCCGAAACCGCCTCCAGTCCCGCCGGGAAACGACCCATCGGCCATCACCGGGACATTGTTCAAGGCCAGGAGCACAGCCAGGGCCGACTTGTACCGCCGGGAAGGGTTTTTTTGCAGGCATTTTAGAATGAGGGTGTTCAAGGCGGGGGGGATCTCCCGGGCGCGCTCCCGCGGCGGCACCGGTTTCAACGTGTTGTGCTTGATCGTGAGCTCGTGGTTATAGTCGCTGTGGAGAAGATCCGTCAGACGGAGTTCTTTTAATTTCAAAGGCTTTCCGGCGGCCGAGCGCTCTTCATCCGCTGATGTCAAGAAAGGAGGGCGTCCCGTGAAGAGGTCGTAGAGGACCACCCCCAAGGAATAGATGTCGGAGCGCTGGTCGATAAAATCGGCGCGGGACTGTTCCGGTGACATGTAGACGGGGGATCCCCCCATGATGCGCTGGCCGCCGAAGAGAGACCAGAGCCTTTTTTTGACCCATCCCCTGAGGCTTCCGCGGCTTTCGTGGACCACGACGGTGCCGAAATCGATGAGGACGACATCGTCGCGCTGGATAGGCCCCGCGCGATGGCGCAGGAGGATGTTCTCCGGCTTGAGGTCGGCGTGGACCAGCCCCTCGGCCGCGTAGCGATCGTGAATGTGCGCCAGGGCCATCCCGATCCCCTTGCTGATCTCCATCTTTTCTGCGGGACGGAGCTTCCCCGCGTCGATCGCGTCGCGGAGGGTCTCTCCTGCTACATATTCCATGACGAGGTGATCGGTCCCGTCGATCGAGAAAAACTCGATGAAGCGCACAAGGTTGGGATGGCGCAGTCCCTTGCCGTACTGATACTCGCGTTTGAGGCAGGCGACTTTCCAGGGATCCTGGGCGATGGCAGGGGTGAGGGTTTTCAAGGCCACGGTCGCCTGAGAGCGGATGTCGACCGCTTCGTAGAGGACGCTCATCGAGCCTTCGGCCAATTGACGAACAAGGCGGTAGGGGCCGCGAAAAGGGCCTTCCGCCATGATTATTTTCCGAATTTGTCGATTAGCGTGATGAGCGGCATGAACAAGGACACCACGATGAACCCTACGGCGCCGCCCATGAAGATGATCAGCAGGGGTTCGAAAAGGGACATGAATCCCGCGACCGCCACATCGACCTCGTCGTCATAGGTGTCGGCAACCTTGATCAGCATCTTGTCGAGATCGCCAGTCTCCTCGCCGACTTCGATCATGTTCACCACGATTTCGTCGAAGCAGCCGCTTTGGCGCAGGGGCTGGGCGATCGTATCCCCCTCGCGGATGCTGTCGTGAACCTGTCCGATGGCGTTGGCGATCACGACGTTGCCGGCCGTTCCCTTGACGATGCTCAGAGCCTCAAGAATTGCCACGCCGCTTGAGATCAACGTTCCCAGCGTCCGGCTGAAACGCGAAATCATCGCCTTTCGGATAATCGGGCCGAAGAGGGGGATGCGGAGTTTCAGCTTGTCTATGGTGAGACGCCCTGTCCCCGTCGCAGCGATCGTCTTATAGAGAAAGATGATTCCAATCGGGAAAAGCGGAAGAAGAAGGGTCCATCGCTGAAGGAAGCTGCTCAGCTCAATCAAAACGCTTGTGATGATGGGGAGCGTGAGATGCATGTCCGAAAACATCTTCTGGAACGAAGGAATGATGTATGCCATCACGAAGAAGAGGATGGACGAGGCGATCAGAACCACCGCCACTGGATAGACGAGGGCACCCACCACCTGGCGTTTGACCTTCTGGCTTTTTTCCATGAACTCAGCTAGGCGCTGAAAGATGACGTCGAGCATCCCCGCGGCTTCCCCCGCGCGAACCATGTTTACGTAAAGCTTGTCGAATACCTTGGGGTGCTTAGCGAAGGCTTCCGAAAGGCTTGACCCTCCCTGAACGTCGTCGGTGACATCCACCAGGGAGTTTTTCATCATGCCGGGCTTGAGCTGCGATTCCAGGATTTGAAGACTGCGCACCACGGGAAGCCCAGCGTTCTGCAGGGTCGAAAACTGCCGCGTGAACTGGGTCAATTGCTTGCGGTTGACCCGGCCTCCCAGCAGAAAGGCGGCCTTCCCTTTTTGCTTGACGACTGCCGTCGTGATTGAACGCTTCGCGCGCCTCTCGCTTTTGGGCTTGAGTCCGGTCGGATAAAGCCCTTTTTTTCGGATGAGCGAAGCGGCTTCCTCCTGGGACGCGGCTTCGATCTCGTCCTTGACCTCACGCCCCTGCCGATCCAGCGCCTGATAAACGAAGACGGACATTTCCGCGCGGCCCCTTAATCGTTGAGGTTCGTGGCCTTGACGACTTCCTCGATCGTGGTGGCGCCATCGTAAATGGCCACGAGGCCGCCGTCGCGCAGGGTTCTCATGCCGCGTTCGCGCGCGATGTCGCGGATCTTTGAGGCAGGGGCCTGGGCGGTGATAAGGCCCCGCAGCGTGTCGTCGAGAGACATAATTTCGAAGATCGCCAAACGCCCCTTATACCCCGTATTGTTGCACGTCTCGCATCCCCGTCCAGTATAAAATTTCTTTCCCTGCACCTCCTGGGGCATCAGGGCAAGTTCCATGAGAGCTTCCTCAGGGGGCTCGTAGGCCTCGCGGCATTCCAGGCAGATCCGTCGCACGAGGCGCTGGGCCACCACAGCCTCGAGTGTGGCTGAGATCAGAAAGGGCTCCACGCCCATGTCGATGAGGCGCGTGATCGTAAGAGGCGCGTCGTTGGTGTGCAGGGTGCTGAACACCATGTGGCCGGTTAGGGAGGCCTGGATCGCAATTTGGGCGGTCTCGAGATCGCGGATCTCGCCCACCAGGATCACATCAGGATCCTGGCGCAGAAAGGACCGCAGGCAGCTGGCAAAGGTCAGCTTGATGTCGGGATTCACTTGGACCTGGACGATCCCCTCGATGTCGTATTCCACGGGGTCCTCAGCCGTGAGGATCTTGGTGTCGATTTGGTTGAGCTCATTCAGGCACCCGTACAGAGTGGTCGTCTTTCCATGACCGGTGGGGCCGGTGACAAGCACGATGCCGTTCGGCTTGTTGATGAGTTGACGGATCAGATTCTGGTCCTCTTCGCGGTAGATGATCTGATTGATGTCAAGCTGGACCACCCGCCGATCGAGAACCCGGATCACAACGCTTTCGCCGAACTTGGTCGGGAGGGTCGAGACGCGCAAGTCCACGGGATTCCCTCCGATCGACAATTCGATCCGGTCGTCTTGGGGAAGGCGGTGCTCGGCAATGTCCATGTTCGCCATGACTTTGATGCGGGAGGTCAGTGCCAACGCAAGATGCCGGGGCGGCGGCATCATCTCGTAGAGAGCGCCGTCAATGCGGTAGCGCACTTTAAAATCGTCCTCGAAGGGCTCGAAGTGGATGTCGCTGGCCTGGGCCTTGATCGCCTGCATGAGATACAGATTCAAGAGCTTGATGACCGGGGCCGATTCGGCCATCTGCTCAAGATCTTTCTCGTTGTAGCCGCGGTCTTCTTCGGATTCGAGGGTTTCCGTGTCAGCTCCATCGAGTTCGCTCATCAGATCCTCGATTGAGTCGACCTTGTTTTTGTAGTGCTTCTCGATGGCGGCAGCGATTGCGCGCTCGTTGCTGATTTTTCCAGCCACCTCACAGTTGAGCATGAACCGGAGATCGTCGAGGGCCGAAAGGTTCTGGATATCCGCCATCGCCACCGTCAAGGTCCCCTCTTTGAACGTGAGGGGGACGATTCGGTAGAGGTTCGCCATGCTGACAGGGACGCGATCGATGACATCAGGGGGGATCTCGACGGCATTGAGGTCGATCGTCTCCATGCCCTGCTGGATCCCGAGGGCCATGGAGAGATCTTCCTGCGAGACTGCCTCCATTTTCATCAGGATTTCGCCAAGGGCTCCGCCTTGGACTTTTTGGCGCTTCAGAGCTTCCTCTAGAAGTGTCGGGTCGAGTTTTCCCATCTTTATGAGGAGCTCGCCGATGGGAAGTTGTGAATCCGGTTTCTGCATAGCCATACTAAGGCCCCCCGAGACGCTTCAGTTCATCACGGCGCTCATTCACCTTCTTCTCGAGATCCTCTGGTCGCTGGGCGGCTTCCATCATGGTGGCATACGTGATCTTGTCATCTTTATAGAGAGCGAACAGGGAGTCATCGAGGAGGACCATGCCGAGCTTTGAGCCGGTTTGGATGCAGTCGTCGATCCTGTGAATCTTGTTTTCACGGATCAGGTTCTGGATGGCCGGCGTGCAGACCATGATCTCGAAGGCGGCCGCACGTCCTCCACCGTCCTTCGTCGGTAGGAGTTGTTGGGAAATGACTGCGAGAAGACTTGTCGCCAGTTGGATCCGCACCTGTTCCTGTTGATTCACCGGGAAGACGTCGACAAGCCTGTGGATTGTGCGCGCGGCGCCCGTCGTGTGCAGGGTGCCGAACACCAAGTGTCCAGTCTCCGCGGCTTGGATCGCGGCCTGCATCGTCTCGAGATCCCGCATTTCTCCCACCATCACGACGTCCGGGTCCTGACGCAGGACGCGTCGCATCGCCTCGTCAAAAGAAGGGACGTCCACGCCCACCTCGCGCTGGGTGATCACCGAGCGCTTATGAACATGGTAGTACTCGATCGGGTCCTCGATCGTGACAATGTGTCGGTCTGTCTCCTCGTTGACGAAGTTGACCATCGTGGCGAGCGTCGTCGTCTTTCCGCATCCGGTGGGTCCCGTGACCAGGACGAGTCCCCGTTGGCGGATCACGAGATTCTTGACGTGGTGGGGCAAGCCGATTTGATCGAACGTCCTGAACTGTGATGGGATCAGCCTCAATGTCACGCCGACGACGCCGCGCTGTTTGAAGGCGCTTACGCGGAAACGCGCCTGATCCTCCAGGGCAAAGGCGAAGTCCGTGGTACCGCTTCGGTCCAGTTCTTGTTGACAGCGCTCCGAGGTAATGCTTTTCATAAGGCCTTGGGTGTCCTCAGGGGTCAGTGGGGGGGTGTTGAGCCGGCGCAACCTTCCATGCAGGCGCACGACGGGAGGCTGGCCCACCGAGAGATGTAGGTCTGAGGCCCCGCGCGACACCACGGTTTGCAAGAGGCGCCGCATTTCCTGTCCCATCTCGCTCATGGATGTCTCTCCTTAGGATTCGCGCGAAAACAACTTATTGATTCTGTTGTAATGGATCGTTTTGATTCTGTTACCTTTTCGTTCCCCTTTTTCCGCGTGAATCCTATATAAGGGGTCGTGCGGAAAAGAGTGAGATGAAAATGCCTCTCGTGCAAGATCTTGGAGATGTTCGTTCATGTCCCCTGGCCCCTTCTATCCAGTACAGAAGTTATTTCCGCCGGCCCCTTAGGATCCCGCCATGTCAATGTGCGTTTCGCGGTTGATCTCGTCCATCGTGGTCATCCCCATGAGCACCTTGCGGATGCCATCCTCCCGGAGTGAGCTCATCCCGGAGTTGCGGGCCTCCTTGCGCAGCTCCGGCGTCGGCGTCTTATTCATGGCCATCTCGCGAAGTCTTCGGTTCATGAGCATGAGCTCGAAGATCCCCTTGCGTCCCTTGTAGCCAGAGTCGCTGCATTCGGAGCATCCGCGTCCTCGGTAAAGGGGTTTGCCAGCTACTTCCTCGGGATTTAGGCCCATGGCGAAGTACTCTTTGTCGGAGGGAAGGTAGGACTCCTTGCAGTGCTCACAGATGACGCGCACCAGCCTCTGTCCCATGATGGCCTGGATCGAGGATCCCACCAGAAACGGCTTGATTCCCATGTCGATGAGACGCGTAACGGCGGAGGGGGCGTCATTGGTGTGGATGGTGGAAAAGACGAGGTGCCCGGTAAGGGCCGCTTCAATCGCGGCCTCGGCCGTCTCGGCGTCGCGGATTTCACCGATCATGATGATGTTCGGGGCCTGGCGCAGCATCGCCCGGATGATCCGCGCGAAGGTGAGTCCAATCGACTCGTTTACTTGAGACTGGTTGATCCCCGAGATGTGATACTCGACGGGATCTTCCGCCGTGATGATCTTCACATCGGGGCGGTTCAACTCCGAAAGCGCGGCGTTCAGCGTCGTGGTCTTTCCGCTTCCCGTGGGGCCGCAGACGAGGATGATCCCGTTGGGGCGCTTGATGGTGGCATGGAATTTTTGGTAGTCGTTATCCAGGAACCCCAGGTGCGGAAGGCCCATCAGGAAGGACTGTTTCTCGAGGATGCGCATCACAACGCTCTCGCCCCAGGTGCCGGGAATCACCGAGACGCGCAGGTCGAGATTGCGGGACATCAGGTTCATCTTGATCTGGCCGTCCTGGGGCTTGCGTTTCTCTTCGATCTGCATCTTGGCCATGATCTTGATGCGCGAGAGGATCGAGGCCTGCAGGCGTTTGGGAGGTTTGATCTGCTCGATTTCGTGGCAGACGCCGTCGATCCGGTAACGGATGCGGATCCGTTTTTCAAAGGGTTCGATGTGGATGTCGGAGGCGCGGTTTTTGACGGCTTCCGCGATGATCCAGGTCACCAGGCGTATGACGGGAGCGTCTTCGCCCTCTTCGCCGGCACCGGCCTCCTCGCTCTCGTCGCGCAGTTCAACGGCGTTGGCGCCCTCCATTTGAGTGAGGTCCTCGATCGACTCTTCGCTGACGCCGTAGTTGTTCGTGATCGAATGGCGGATCTCCTCGGGGCTTGAGAGGACGGGCAGAATGTCGAGGTTCAGCCGAAAGCGCAATTCGTCCAGCGTCGCAATGTCATAGGGGTCCGCGACGGCCACCTTGACCGCTCCATTCTCGCGCGCGAGCGGAATGAGGGTCTTCGCCTCGGCGACCTCGCGCGGCACCAGTTCAATGACATTTGTGGGGATCTTGGTGTGCTTGAGCGGGACGTACTCGAGGCCCGACTGTTGCGAGAGCGCCTGGGCCACCTGTTCGGACGTGACAACGCCCTGTTCAATTAAGATCGCGCCTAGGCGTATACCACCACGCTCCTTCTGGAGGGCCAGTGCCTGTTGAATCTGCGGGGCCGTGGCGGCGCCCATCTTGACCAGGATTTCACCGATTTTCATCTCTAAGCTAGCATTTTATGACAAAATCGGCTGGGGGGAGGCTACGCGAGTTTCCCCAGTTTGTGCACAGATCCCTGCTCATGCCAAAGTGGCGTGATTCTATACCGGCTGGT
>SBBH01000140.1 GCA_005239795.1 Planctomycetales bacterium | reverse complement strand
CTGTTATCTTTTTTCGCGGGCCGCCTCGGCGGACGCGGAGGCGCGCCTGTCGGCCTTCGCCGCTTGCCGCGACGGATTCGAGGTGGCTGAACAGGACCTGGCGCTCCGGGGACCGGGGGACTGGTTCGGCACCGAACAGCGGGGGCTGGCGCGCTTCTTCCGGATCGCGGACTTTCCGGCGGATGAAGGGATTTTCCTCGCCGCGCGCGCCGCCGCGCAAGTGGCCGATACCGCCCCGTCCGGGCCGTGGCGCCAAGCGCTGGCGCGGGAGGCCGCGCGGAGGCTCCCCGCGGACGGGGGTTGCGCCCGGGTGGGATAACCTGTTATAGCTCCGGATTTTCTGGATTGATTTTCTTGAGGATCGATTTTAAAGGGAGGGCATCGTGAAGCACGTGAAACATTCAATCGGAACTGTAGCCTGGGCGGCCGCGGCATGGCTGTGCGCGGAAACGTCGAATGCAGCCGGCGCTCCGACGCTGACAGTTGAACCGCTTAACCCGGCGCCCGGAGAATCGGTCCAGATTCACGTCGCTGGCCAAACCCGTCAACCGGGCGTCCTGGCCTACAACTTGGAGGGGAGTCGCGATGGGATCAGGTTGGACGATCCTGTCTATTTCGACCGGTTCACGACTGACGCCGACGGCCAATACGAAATGAACTATCTGGTATCCGAGCACTTTACGCCTGGCACTATGCTGTTCGTCCAGGCAACTCTCAAATACAAGCATCGGGAGCCGAAATATACCAACATCGTGGTGGTGACAGTCCGCGACGACGGCAAGATGCCTGCGCTCGTCCCTCCTTATGAGGGTCCCTTCGACCCCAGAAGAATCCCGGTTGAGTTGCAGGCGTGGTGGTCACCGCAGTTCGGGCATATCCATGCGGCGGCGCTGGTTCCCTTGGGGCAGGTGGTTTCAGGAACCCTGGAGATGAATGTCCGCACGGTCCTGCATGATAATCCGAGTATCCCCGACGATCTTCGACTTCGAAACGAAGATGACTTGATCGCGGAATTTCACTTCGAGGACAAGGACAAAGACGGGAAATACGACGGGATGGAACAGGCTTGCGATGAGACCGGTACGGTCTGCGCTTTCAGCATCCCCCTGGTTGTGGACACCACGAAGATGCACGAGGGGGAAAATGAAATGCGGTTGCGGATGGAGACGGACACCGTGGACGATCCCGCCACACCCGAAGACGAGTCCGGCAAGCAATACTTCAATTCCAGTGGGATTCCGGTCCGTGTGGATAACACCTCTGACGACGGGCACGATTACGACCGTTGGTGCCCTGAAGGGAGCCCGGACGGAGAAACCAGCACATCGCTGATAGGTCGGGGTTGGTACGACGGCTTCGGCTATACGGTGGCCATCATCAAATGCGTCCCTCTGCAGCCGATTACGGGGGAGCACACGTTCGAATTCAGGGCCCAACAGGACAGCCTCCTCCTCCAGGCCACTCTGGACCGGTCCCACTTTATCCCGGCCGTCGGCCCGTGGCCGGAGACTCCTGCCACCACGGGAAAACTCCTTTTCGAAGAGCGCAACGTCGATGGAGACATCTGGTACGAAGTGACGGTGAATACGCCGGAATGTCCCCTCGGTCGCGGATGGCACTCGTTTGCCGTCCGGGCAGAGGGGATGGAGGGGGATCAGTACGGCAACTTTCCCAGTGGAGTGGCGAAAGTCTGGTTTTTCGTCGAGTAATTTTTTGGGGAGGGTCGCTGACGTTTTAGATTTCCTGTATCCTAGGCGCTCATGTCCGTCCTCGCCCTGTCGGCGAATGTCCTCGTCCTCAACAAATTCTGCCAGGCGACGCAGGTTGTCTCGGTCCGCCGCGCCTTTTCCCTCCTGGCGAAGCGCTATGCGGAGGTGATCGAGCTCGTCGAGGGGCAGTACCAGGCCTACAACTTCGAGTCCTGGATCGAGGCGTCGACCTTCAAAAAATCATTCGACGAGGACCATCACGACTGGATCCGGACGGTGTCGCTCTCGATCCTCGTGCCGCGCATTATCCGCCTCGTGGCGTGTGATCGGATCCCCGCAGGGAAGGTGAAATTCAACCGGCGCAACATTTTCGCGCGCGACGAGAACCGCTGCCAGTACTGCGGCCGCCACCAGCCAACCTCGGAGCTGTCCCTGGACCACGTGATGCCGCGCTCGCGAGGCGGGGAGTCGACCTGGACGAACGTCGTCGTCGCCTGCACGGGGTGCAATGCCCGCAAGGGCGGCCGCACGCCCAGGGAGGCAGGGATGCGCCTGGTGCGCGAGCCCGCGGTCCCCAAGCGTTCCCCCTTGCTGTCCCTGAAGGTACAGGCATCACGCTACGCCTCGTGGAAAAAATTCCTCGACGCGGCGTATTGGTCGGTGGAACTGCACTGAAGAGACCGTCGTTCGTTGTTCGTGGTTCGCAGGAGGGATCCTTTTGGCAAGCGACGTATTCCGGTCCACGATTCACGAACCACTTGATCAGTTCCCTGCGCCGGGCCACCAGAGGTACCAGAACCCCGGTTTCTTGAAGAGCGGCGCAGGGGCATTGAGCGTGAGCTGGGCCGTCGGCGCGTCCTCTCGGTGTGGAGCCGCCTGGGCGCGCGCCAGATGGATCACCAGGCCCGGCGATTCGAGCTCGTACCGGAAGGCGCGCACGCCCTCTCCTTCCGGGAGCCCCGCGAGCTTTGCCGCCGCCAGGATCGCCTTCTCAAACGTGGCGATCTCGTCGACGAGCTTGTACTCGATCGCCTGCGCGGAAGTGTAGACACGGCCGTCCGCGATCGGCTTCAAGCCCTCCGCCGTCATCCCCTTGCGGCCGTCGACGACGACTTTCAGGAACCGCTCGTACATGTCGTCGATCAGCGCCTGAAACACCCGCTCCTCCTCGGGGCGCATTGCGTGCAGGGGGCTTCCGGCATCCTTCATGGGGCCGCTCTTGACGACCGTGGCGTCGATCCCGAGCTTGCCCATGAGGCCCGCGACGTTCGGGAAGACCGCGATGACGCCGATCGAGCCGGTGAGGGCCGTCGGATGCATGAGGATCCGGTCGGCCGGGGCCGCGAGGTAGTAGCCGCCGCTCGCGGCGACCCCCTCGAAATAGGCCACCAGCGGCTTGTCGGAGGCCCGGAAGCGCAGGACCTCGACACGCAAGAGCTCCGCCGCGGTCACCTCTCCGCCAGGAGAATCGATTTTGAGGACGGCGGCCTTGACGTCCGGGTCCTGGGCGGCCCGGCGCAGGTCGCGCGTGACGCGTTCCAGAAGCCCCTGCTCAGGGCCCCACACGCTCCCCTCCGGCTCGCGCGTCAAGAGGACCCCGTCAACCGGGATCACGCAGATTTTGTCGCGCCCCCGGGCGAAATGCGGAAGTTCGGGAACGGCGTCTTTTTCGACGATTCGCTCCTCGTATTTGGGGAAAAGACATCCCGGGAGAGACGTGGCCAGGAATATCACCGCCAGGAAGGATCGAGCCAGCCGTTTCTGCATGGCGCCAGGATATCTGTTTTGAATCGGTTTTTCGTGTTGAGTGTGATCATCACTGACCATTTTCTAAAGCCCCGCCGCCTTGGGAGTAAAACACTGCGCTTTCTGGATTGTTGCGCATATATTCAAGCTGTGAAGCTGTATAGAGATTCGATATGCGCTGGTGCAACTCTTCAGAAAGCCTAAAACTCTCCACATTCTGCCAATCCTCAGGGGAAGCGCTTCCTGGGGAACCGCCTTGGCCGGCGAGTGTTCCATTGAAAACAATCTTGGAAGACCCATCTGTTGGCGCCGCGTTTCGATATCGAGCGCTATTTTCCTGACCTCGTCACGTTGGTCCGTGGAAAACTTGAGTTCGTCGGGCAACATGCTGTCGGACATGATCGCCAAAAAATCGGCGAACAGCTCCCCCTCGATCAACGCATCATGTTTCTGCAGGGTGGTGAAGATTGGTAACGCTTTCGTGCGGAGTTCCCACTTCCGCTTCTCACGTTCATCAGGAGAAAGTCCCGCCATCTCACGATTGAATTCTCCAATATCCTTGAATGCCTGGAGAAGCTCGTTTCGGGCCTGCGCCTCTCCGGTTTCCCCGACAGGAGAAACAGTCTTGACCTGCCTCGACGACGCCGTTTCCGGGGGAGGCCCGGCCGGGGTCCTTTTTGCGGACGACGCGGCCGCCAGCGCCGCCTCGGCGCTCACCTGGGCCGCGAGCGCCGCTTCCTTCTCGCGGCGCATCCGGTCGGCGGCTTTCTCGGCGGCCGCGAGCGCCTCTTTGGCTCGGGCCGCCTCGGCCTCTAGCGTCCGGAACCGATCTTCCCGTTCGGAGACAGACTCCCGGTGTTGGTACCCCACGACCCCCACTGCTCCCACGATCGTCCCCGCCGCCACGACGACTAATCCTTTCCCTTTCATCGCGATTCCTCCTATGGAAGCGGCCTGGGACGAAGCGGCGGCCGCCTCGCCGGAAAACCACCCCTTCCAGTCCCATGTCCACGGCAAGAAGACAGCCACCCACGCCGGGACCCCGGCGCGCCTGCGCAGGCGCGTCAGGGCTCGGTCGACCTCGTTGGCGACGGCGCTGGGCGAGATCCCCAGCTCCTCGGCGATGTCGCCCGTGCGCCGGTTCTGGAAATATTTCATCTGCAGGATCGTCCGCTGGCGCTCCGAGAGCCGCGCGAACTGCCCCATGACATGGCGCACCTGTTCCTCCGAGACGACGGCATCCGGGTCGCTCGCGGCGGCAGGCGGATCGATCCCTTCCATGGACACCTCCCGACGGGCCTTGCGAACCTCCCCACAGCGCATGTCCAAGATTGTGTTCCTGGCGACGCGGCTCAGCCAATGGAGGAACGGGGCCTTCCCCTGCCACGACCCCTCCTTGGCGAGGATCCGGGCGCAGCACTCCTGGAACATGTCGTTCTGCTCGTTCTCGCCGCGTGCGAGCTTTCGAACCGTGGAGCGGATCCGGTCGAGGTTCTCGTCGAGGTTCTCGCGAAAGGGGCTCTCACCCATACCTTATTAGACGCCACCCCACCCTGATTTTCACAAGGAAAAAGGAAATCCGCCATCTACCTCACGAGAACGAACTTCTCTTCTTTGGCGTCCCACGACAAGCGTTCGGCTTGATCCTCGAGCTACGTCTCCAACGCTGGAATTTCCTCTGGCGCCTCTCGTGGCAAAACTCGGTGGGCTTCCTCGATCTTGCCGTCGAAGTGGAGCGTGATGGCACGCTCCAGGGGCAGCGGGGCCCCCTCCCCCAGGACGCCGGACAAGAGAACCGCCGCCAGGGACAGAAAAGTCGAAAACCCTCCGCGGCATCGCACTTTCAAAAACATTTCTCTTCATCCTAATGGTTTCCAATAGGAGATTTCACTTGAGAATCCGGGAGGAGCGAAATCCGTGAGTGTCGTGGAGACTGAAACGAGGTCCAGACTTTCGTTATGATGGCGGGCTTCTATGGACCCTGCACGGATCCGGAATTTCTGCATCATCGCGCACATTGACCACGGGAAGTCGACCCTGGCCGACCAATTACTTTTGAAAACCGGCGTCATCGACGCGCGCACCTTCCAGAACCAGATCCTGGATTCGATGGATCTGGAGCGGGAACGCGGGATCACCATCAAGGCGAGCGCCGTGACGCTTCCCTATGAGCGTGCGGGGACGTCCTACCGGCTGAACCTGATCGACACGCCGGGGCACGTCGACTTCGGCTACGAGGTCTCGCGGGCCCTGGCCGCCTGCGAGGGGGCGCTGCTCGTCGTCGACGCCAGCCAAGGGGTCGAGGCCCAGACGATGGCCAATTTCTACAAGGCGCAGTCGGCGGGGCTCGCGCTTGTCCCGATTATCAACAAGATCGACATGGCGAACGCCCGCGTCGACGAGGTGGCCGAGGAGCTCGAGAGGACCTTCGGGTTTCCCGCCGAGGCGATGCTGAAGGCCAGCGCCAAGAAGGGGATCGGGATTGCCGAGATTCTGGAGGCGATCGTGACGCGCATTCCTCCCCCGGCGGGAAATCCCGGCGCCCCCCTCCGGGCGCTTGTCTTCGACTCGGTCTTCGACGCCTACCGCGGGGTGATCCTCTATGTGCGCGTCGTGGACGGCACCGTGCGCAAGGGGCAGAAGGTGCGGCTCATGCAGTCGGGGGGGACCTACGAGATAATGGAGGTGGGGCGCTTCGCGCCGGCGCAGACTCCCGTCGAGGCGCTGGCCGCCGGCGACGTGGGATATCTAGCCGCGAACTTGAAGGAAATGGCCGACGTCCGGATCGGCGACACGCTCACTGACGCAGCCAAAGCGGGCGAGATTTCGGCGCTCCCCGGGTATCGGGAGCCTCAGCCGATGGTTTTTTGCGGCTTGTATCCGGCCGAAAGCTCCGATTTCGAGAAGCTGCGCGTGGCGCTCCACAAACTGCACTTAAACGATGCGTCGTTTGTCTTCGAGCCGGAGACCTCGACGGCGCTCGGGTTCGGCTTCCGGTGCGGCTTCTTGGGGCTTCTGCACATGGAGATCGTTCAAGAGCGCCTGGAACGCGAAAGCCACCTCGCTCTGGTGCAGACGGCCCCCAACGTCACCTACGAGCTTCTTTTAAGTAATCAAAAGGTCGTGCGCGTCTCGAACCCCTCCCAGATTCCCGACCCCGGCTCGATCCTGGAATTCCGCGAGCCGGTGGTGCGCACCCATCTCATCATCCCCACGGCCTCGATCGGCTCCGTGATGAAGCTCGCGGAGGAGCGCCGCGGGACGTTCGTGAAAACAGACTACCTGGGACGCGAGCGGGTGGTGGAGATTTTTGACATGCCTTTGGCGGAGATCGTCTTCGATTTTTTTGACCGCCTGAAATCCGTGACGCGCGGCTATGGCACGATGGACTACGACGAGCCGCGCTACGTCGCGGAGGACTTGGTGAAGGTCGACATCCTCGTCAACGGCGAGTCGGTCGACGCCCTCTTGACCGTCTGCCATAGCGCGGAGGCCCCGCGGCGGGGGCGCGCGCTCCTAGTGAAGCTCCGGAAGGAGATCCCGCGGCACCTCTTCGAGATCCCCTTGCAGGCGGCCGTGGGAGGGAAGATCCTGGCACGCGAGACGATCCGGGCCCTTGCCAAGAATGTCACCGCCAAGTGCTACGGCGGCGACATCACGCGCAAGCGCAAGCTCTGGGAAAAGCAGAAGGAAGGGAAAAAGCGGATGAAGAGTGTCGGACGCGTCCAGATCCCGCAGGAGGCATTCAGGAGCGTCCTTTCCACGCGGGGGGAAGAATAGCCATGGGCCATGGGCCATGAGCCACGAGCCTTCTGTTGATGCCGCTCGCGAAGCGCAGCGCCACACCTTTGGGTATTGGCTGCGCGAAAACGTCCGCCAGATCGTCGGGGCGATCGTGATCGTGCTCCTGGTGCGCTACTACGTCGTCGAGATTTTTAAGATCCCCACAGGCTCCATGGCCGAGACCCTCTATGGGACGCATGTGCGGGTGGATTGCCCCCGATGCGGCTGGAGCTATGTCGTGGGGGCTCCCCAGGGGGAGGCGGCAGCGCTCCGGGGGCAGAGAGCGCGGTGCGCCTCGTGCGGCCTGGAAAACCGCCTCAAGGATTTCGCCGACCACGGGGGACACAAGATCATCGCCAATAAGTGGATTTATCTTTTTAAGGATCCCGCGCGGTGGGAAGTGGTGGTCTTCCGCTTTTTTGATGAGCGGGCGCGCCCTCTGAACTACATCAAGCGGTTGGTCGGGCTCCCGGGCGAGCGGATCGAGATCCGCCATGGGGACCTCCAGGTCAATGGCGCCATCGCCGCCAAGCCCTGGAAGGTGCAGGAGGCGGTCTGGATCCCCGTCTATGACAGCCGCATGGAGAACCCGCATCGGGCGGCCTGGACGCACAATCCGGCCTGGACCGCCGAGAAAGGGGTGTGGCGCCGGGAGGCCGCATCGATCGGGACCGCCCGGATGACGTTCGCCCGGCCGATCGAGAGCGATCTCGTCTACAACAACGGTTCGTCGAGGTATGGACCGCACCCCGTGGGGGATTTAAGGCTCGCCTTCTCGGCGACGGCGTCCCAGGGGGGAGCTGTTGAAGGAACGATCCGGGAGGATGGGGATACGTTCACCTTCCGTCTGTCGACAGCCGAAGAGGGGATCGTCTGGCATCTGAGGGACGGGAAGGAGATCGCCCGATGGCCCGTGGCACGGCGCCTGGCGGACGGGCGCGAAACGGCCGTCTCCTTCGAGAACGCCGATGATCGGATACGCCTGTCGGTGGGCGGCGCCGAACTGCTCATGCAGACGGTCGAGGGGACGCCGCCCGGGGCCCGGGCCGCCTCCGGCATCGAGATCGGAGGCGAGGGAACGTTGATCTTAAACCACCTCCGAATCGACCGGGATCTCTACTATATTCCCGACCCCCTGGCAGCGTTCGACATCCCCGAGGGGGAATATTTCTTCCTGGGGGACAACAGCACGAACTCCAACGACAGCCGCGGCTGGAACTCCCCCGACCTTCAGCAGGTCCATACGGTCCTGCGGGAGCGGATCCTGGGGCGCGCCTCCTATGCCCTCTTGTACCTCGAATTCGACTGGCCTTGGAAGATCCCCTGGAAACGGATCAGCTTGAAGGAAGTCCGGTGATCTCTTCCGGACCGGTGCTTGCTGCCCAAGATTTGCGCAAGCGCTTTGGGCGGCGCGAGGTGGTCTCGGGCGTCACCCTCACCGTGGCGGCGGGCGAGGTGGTGGGGCTTCTGGGCCGAAACGGCGCCGGCAAGACCACCACCTTCCGAATGGTGATGGGCATGGAGATCCCGGACGCCGGCCGCGTGCTCCTCTCGGGGCAGGAGATCTCGCACCTGTCGGTTTTCTTGAGAGCCCGGCGCGGGATGGGGTACCTCTCGCAGGAGCCCTCCGTCTTCCAGCGCTTGACGGTCTACGACAACCTGATGGGCGTTTTGGAATTCATCGAGCCGGAAAAGGGGAAGCGCCAGCCCCGCATCGAGGAACTGCTGACGCGCTTCGGGCTCTGGAAGCTCCGGGAATCGCTCGCCGGAACCCTCTCCGGAGGGGAGCGCCGCCGCCTCGAGATCGCACGCGCTCTCCTCGTGCGGCCGAAGGTGATCCTTCTCGATGAGCCGTTTTCGGGGGTCGACCCGATCGCGGTCGCCGACATCAAGCGGATCATCGCGGGCTTGAAAACCGATGGAATCGGGATCCTCGTGACCGACCACAATGTCCGCGAGACCCTGGCCGCCACAGACCGCGCCTACATCATCCAGGACGGACAGATCCTAAAAGAGGGGCGCCCGTGGGAGATCGTGGAGGATCCCCAGGTGCGTACGGCCTACCTCGGCGAAGAGTTCAAGCTGTAGTCAACGGCATGCGCCAGGCGGCCGCTCTGATTGCGGCCCTACCGGCGGTCGCGGTTGGCGGCATCCATCGCCTCGCGGTCGCCGGGGACGCTTCTGGCGACAACAGCGACGGACGAAACCCGGAAGCCCGGAACCCGTCACCCGTTTCCAGAAACTCGACATCCCGAAATCCGATTCCCGTCTCCTTTCCTTGAAGTCGCCAGCTCGGCGCCCCCTTGGGTTGAGGGCGCCTCGCTGGCGCCAGAAAGGAGACGCGAATGAATCTTCACGGATGTCGGGCGTATCGGAAATCGGTGGATCTGGTGACGGAGGCCGCCGTCTGGACCCGGAACCTCCCGCGGGGCTATGGGTGGCTCGCCGATCAGGCGCGCCGCTCGGCCGGATCGATCCCGCTCAATATGCCGCCCGCCTACGGACCTGTCGGTCCTACGGCGGGTCCGCCGTAGCTCACCTGTGACGGAGTCGCAGGTGCGTAGGCGGAAGGGGCTCGGCCGTCCCTCGCGAGCCGAGCGGCGGCGGTTCTTCGAGATCGCGATCGGATCGGCACACGAACTCGCCGCGTGTCTCGAGGTGGGACATCGTCTGGGCTTTCTCCCCGAGACCCATTTTGCCGAGCTCTGGGACTCTTGCGATCATGTCACTCGAATGCTCGGCAAACTCATCGCCAGCGGATGATCAGGCGGGGTCCCGATCCCCGCCTCGCGGCCTTTTTTCCTTATCTTGCCTGAAGACTGCTTCCGTCTTTTTGGAGGCAGCGGGCCAGTAGAAAAAGCCGGCCCGCAGGGGCGACGATACCTCTGGG
>SBBH01000158.1 GCA_005239795.1 Planctomycetales bacterium | reverse complement strand
GGGAGGGGGAGGGCGCCCCGAGCCGGCCCCGGCGGTGGGCGCTTCCCCGCCGGCCTCGCCCACGCGCACGGGGTGAACGGCCGTGGGGTGCAGGCGCATTCCTCGGAGTTTGGCTCGCGCGTCCTGCGGGGTGTCGGCGTCGACCACCCCCTGCGCGGGAGAACCCTGGTCTGTCAGCGCCTTGTATTCGTAGACAGGCATGGGACAGTCATGAGACATGAGCGGTGATGAGGCATGAGACACGGGACATGAGTTAAAGAAGATGGGGAGAGCATGGCTTTCAGAAGTTATCTCTCTGCGTGACGCGCATCACCTCTTCCACCGTCGTCAGGCCCGCCAGGACCTTGGCGGCGCCGTCCATCCGGAGCGTCTTTAAAATGCCGCGGCCGGCGGCGTCCTTCTTCATCCGGTTGGCGCTTTCCCGGCGCATGATCTGCTCGCGCACGTCGTCGTCGATCGGCAGGAGCTCGTAGATGCCGGTGCGCTCCCGGTAGCCGCTTGAAAGGCACTCCTCGCATCCCCGTCCTCGGTAGAACGTCGCGGCTCGCGCTGCATCAGGGGAGATCCCCAGATCGGCCATCGTCTTGGGGTCGGCCGCGTAGGGCTCCTTGCATTTGTCGCAGATCAGGCGCACCAGCCGCTGGGCCACGACCGCGATCACGGAGGAGGAGACCAAAAACGGCTCCACCCCCAGGTCCACGAGCCGTGTGATGGCGCCGGGAGCGTCGTTGGTGTGCAGGGTGGAAAAGACGAGGTGCCCGGTCAAGGCCGATTGGATCGCGATATCGGCCGTCTCGTAATCGCGGATTTCGCCGACCATGATGACGTCCGGGTCCTGACGTACGATCGAGCGGAGCCCCGTGGCGAAAGTCATCCCCTTTTTTGTCGACACCTCGATCTGACTGATCCCGGGGAGGTGGTATTCGATGGGGTTCTCGATCGTGATGATGTTCAGGTCCTTCGTGTTGATGCGCGAGAGTGACGCGTAGAGCGTGGTGGTCTTTCCGCTCCCGGTGGGACCTGTCACCAGGATGATCCCGTGCGAGAAGTCAATGAGCTCCGCCACCTTTTTGTAATTTTCCGGCGAGAGGCCGATCTTCTCGAGGTCGTAGATCCCCTTCGACTTGTCCTGGATCCTGAGGACCACCCGCTCGCCGAAGAGGGTGGGGATCGACGAGACGCGGAAGTCGATGTCCTTGTTGGCGGCTTTCTGGGCGACCCCCCCGTCCTGCGGGAGCCGCCGCTCGGCGATGTCCATCTTCGCCATGACCTTGATGCGCGAGATGATCGCCTCCTGGAGCTTCTTGGGGGGGCTCATCACGTCGTAGAGCATCCCGTCCACCCGGTAGCGGACCTGCAGGCGGTCCTGGTAGGGCTGGACGTGGATGTCGCTGGCGCGCATCTTGATCGCCTGGAAGATGAGCATGTTGACAAGTTTGATGACGGGGGCCTTGTTGGCGATGTCGAGAAGGTCTTCCGAGAGCTCGATCTCCTTGGTGATCGCCCCGAAGTCTGCCTCCTCGATCCCCTTGAGGGTCTCTTGGACGACCTCTTCCCCCTCGTGCCGGTAGGCGCGCGTGATGAGGTCGGCCACCTCCGCGGTGGGGGCCGCCAGCGGCTCGACGGGCGCTCCCAGCATGTGCGAGAGGTCGTCGAGGGCGTAGAGATGTTGGGGGCGGGCGGTGGCGACCTGGAACGCGCCATTTGAGTGCTGGACTGCGACGACATGGTTATTGCGGGCGAAATGCGCCGGGACGCGCTTCACAAATTCGGGTGGGACGGCCGCCCCCTGCAGGGTCTCCCGGAAGGGGATCGCCAGCGTTTCGGCGTAGAAGCGCAGAAGCTCCGTTTCGCTCAAGGCTTTCTTCTCGAGCAGGATTCGGTCGAGGCTCACCCCTTGCTTATGAGATCCGGCGAGGTATTCGCCCCCCTTCTTGGGGTCGATCCTCCCCTCGCGTTCGAGCCAGGCGAGAAGTTTCTGCTGCATGGAGGTCTCTTCGGTTATTGCGTGGCGGCCGGCGTTTTCTTTTTGTCTTTTTCGGGGGCGTCGTCCTCCTCGAAAGAGGAGGGGGGGAAATGTGATTTGTATTGTTGCTTGAGCTCCTCGAATTGGCTGGGATTGCGGAAGGAATCAGCCAGGTTGTCGAGGTCGCGCAGGTCGTCGATGATCGTCGGCGTGATGAAGATGAAGAGCGTCGTCATGGTATCGGCCGTGGACTCCCGGCGGAAGAAGAACCCCAGGATCGGGATGTCGCCCAGAAACGGCACCTTGTTTACGGTTTTGCGCTTGTTCTTGCTGGTGAACCCCCCGATCGCCACGGTCGAGCTGTTGAGGATCGTCACCGTGGTTGTCGCCTTGCGCGATTCCAAAGGGGGGGTCCCCCCGTCAAAAACCGCGGCTCCTTTGAAAGACTCGATCTGTTGTAATATTTTCATGCGGACATACTTTCGTTCCTCAAGGATGGGATTCCCTTGGTCGTCCTTGAGAAGCTCTCCGGCTTCGTCCCTCACGTGAAATCCTTCGAGACTGATCGAGGGGGTGAACTCGAGGACTGTCGAGGCCTCTGCGAACGCCTGCGAGGTCGTGATAACCCCGCCGGTGGTCGTCTCCTGTTTTTGGTAAGGCTCCTGGCGCTTGATTTCAAAAGTGGCCGTCTCGTTGTCATTGGCCAGGAGTTTCGGGCAGGCCAGGACGTCTGTCATCGAGTCGCTCTCCTGAAGGCTGATCAGAAAGGGGATGCGGCTCGCGGAGTCCTTGAAGAGAAAGCCGGTGAGACCGCTGGCGGGGGCCGTGGGTATCCGAGTGGGGGGGCTCGTCGGGCTGAGCGTAGAGAGCCCCATGCCGGTGACAGCCGCGCCGCGTGTGGTCCCTGGCTTCGCCTCGTCCCCCGCGGCGAGCTCCACGCCGATGTCGCGGCTGGCGTCGGGCCCCAGCTCCATGACAGTCGCCTCGATCAGCACCAGAGACTTGCGCCGGTCCACTTTCTCAATGATTTCTTCCACATCCTTGAGGACCCGTTCGCTTGGGGCGATCACGATGAGGAGGTTGGTCCCGCCGCCGCCGCTCGAGGTCTGTCCCGCGGCGGCGGGGCCGACCAGCCCGCCCCTTCCGGTGGCGGAGGGGGTGGCCTCGTTACGCGTATCGGCGACGACACGAGGGGCGATGAAGAGCGATCGGGCCTCTTCTGACTGGATATCTTGTGGCAGAAGTTGTCCCGCGCCTGCGCCGGGCGGGGGGATCAGACCTGGAGGAAACCCTGGTGGGCGCCCTCCGGCGGGGGCTGTCACTTTGCCTCGCTCCTCGTAGAGGCTGTCGATGATAGTCTTCACTTCGTTCGCGTCCCGGTGTTTGATGGGGAAGAACTTCACCGAGGCCGTTGCGTAAGTCAATTCCTGGTCGAGCTTTTTGACGAGCACGCGGATGTCCTGAGCGTCCTCCGGCGTGGCCAGAAGGATGAGTTCCTTGTTGGTGCGGGGATTCGGGAAGACCTGCGCGGTCTGGGATCTTTGGGTCGGGGCTCCCTGGCGCCCGCCGGCCTGCTCGCGCGCTTTGATGATGTCGGTGATCGTCGGCACGATCTCGGTGGCGCTGGCATGCGCAAGCTCGACATACGAGATCTCCATTTCGGAGGTGTTGGCGTCAACGCGCTCGAGGATCTTGTAGAGTTCGCACATTTTGGAGGCGTAGGCGACGAGGAGCACCGTGCGTGTGTCCGGGATCGGAAGGAGGGATTCGCCCGCGGTCGTGTTGAGGAGAGTGGTGGCGATGCCGGAGAGCCGCGCCGGGTCGAAATTCTTGAAGGTGTAGAGTTGGGCCACCAGGACGTCGTCGGGGGGGAGTGTGGCGGCCTCCTCCTGAGTGTAGATGCGGATCGGCTTTTTCTGGCGGGTTTTCCCTTCCACGATCTCAAAAACCGTCCCGCGGTCGATGAGGGAGTGATCGCTGATCTCGAGGAGCGTGTAGAACAAGCTCAGCATCACCTCGGCCCGGAGATCGTCCGAGGCCCCCTTGGGAATCGGCACCTTCAGGCTCTGGCTAAAATTGAGCGTTTTCTGCTTGAAGGTGTCCGGATAGACGAACCCTTTCAAGCGGCCGCCGGCGTTGAATTTGGGGGATTTCGCAAACGCCGTTTTCACATACTCCATGATGAGGGGAAGGGGGGTCTTCTCATCGAATTCAAGGACGACGTACTCGCATTCTGCCTCTTTGTCTTTTTCGCCGGCGGCGCCGGCTCCCTGCGGCCAGGGAGCCAGCAGGGTTCCCGCGAGGAGAGCGCCGAGAGCGAAGGGAACGGTCCGGAAATGCCTCATTTAAGCTTCCAGTATAGTCTGGAAACGGTCGAAAGATTCGCTCGTTTGCAGGATTTAAAAAGCTGAGCCCAGAACGCCCACGAGGTTCTTGAGGTCCTTATCCTCGAGCTCCAGCCCCGCCCCGAACATGAAGACGGTGTCGTCCAGGATGTTCTCTGTCCCGACGTGGATCTTAACGATCGGCATCCGCTCGGAAAACCTGAGGTTTGTGCCGATCTCGACGCGCGTCATCAAGGGGGCGTCGCCGATCTGTTCGTCGATGTCGGAAGTCTCAAACGGCGCCCGCGTCTCTAGAGAAAACCAGGTTTGCTCGATCATCGTGCCGGGGTTTGCGAGCGTCTTCGGTGCGATCATGAGCGTCGCGCCCGGCTGGCCCTCCAGAAGTCCTGCGCCGAAGGAAAGTTGCCGATCGAAGAAGCGCCACCCCAGGAGGATCTCAACCTTGAACTCGATTTCCTCGTCGTCGCTTGAGATTTTCGCGAGGCGGCTGGGCGTCGTGAGGGGGGAGTCGCGGTCGATGTCGATAATCGCCGCCCCCACGTGGTAGTACTTGTCAGGGTCGGGCTCGAGCCTCAGGTAAATTTTTGAGTAGAGGACCTCATTTTCAGGCACCGCGCGGCTGTCGATCCCGAGGAAAGTCCGGATCGAGAAGGTGCGCTTAATGGATCTCATCGCCTCGTTTCCGCTGTCGATCAGGCTCTCGGTTTTCTCGCCTAGTTTCTTGTCGGAGACGAGTTTCCCCAGGGCTCCCTCCCCCTCGTTGATCTTGCGTGTGATTTCCTTGATGTTGTGGATCGCTTCCTTGAGGTCCTGGGCGGTCTCCTGATTGTTCAGGAGTTCGCCGACGACGCCGTCTCCAGCGTTAATCTTCTCGGCGGCCTCCTTGATGTTCCGGACGGTTTCTTTGACGTCGGCGGCCATTGTCTTATCGTTGATCAAGGCCCCGATCGTTCCCTCTCCCTCGCTGACTTTTTTGAGTACGTCCTTCCCTTCGCCGGCGATCTCCCCCACCTTACGGGCGGCGGTCTCAATCTCGCGGCCGATGTCGCGCGGCTCGCCCCCTTTGAGACGTCCCGTCCCGTCTCGGGGGAGTTCCGGCCCCTCGAGCCCCACCGGCGCTCGGCCGATCTCGATGTGCTTTCCTCCCAGAGGAGTGGTCGAGGCGATCCAGACGGGGGAATTGGCAAAGATCCGGTGGGGGCCCTGCGCGATCTTGAGGCGCGCCAGGACCGCTCCCCCCTCCTGGAACTGGAGCGTCTCCACCTTGCCGACCTGAACGCCGGAGAGGAGCACCTTGTCCCCCTCCTGCAGGCCCACCACCTCGTCGAATTCCACCATGATCGCGTAATGCTCTTTGAAGAAGGAGATGTCCCCGATGAAGACGGTCAGGATGAAGAGGGAGACGAGCACCACGAAGAAGAGAATTCCGACCTGGGCGTCCCGGCTTATCGTCATTTTCTTCTCCATCCCCGGCCGCCTCCTGTCGCCGGGACCTCCTCGGCGGTGAGGGGGCCCTCGGTCTTTCCATCTATGAATTGTCGGACAACGGGGTTCGTGGTCTTGAGCAGCTCTTTGGGAGGGCCGGCTTCCACCAGTTTTCCCTTGTAGATCATGCCGATCCGGTCGGCGATAAGGTAGGCGCTCGACATGTCGTGCGTGACGACGATGGAGGTGATCCCCAGCTTCGCCTTCATGCTGTTGATGAGCTTGTTGATGATGTTTGACATCACAGGATCCAGGCCCGAGGTCGGCTCGTCATAGAGGACGATCCGAGGGGCTAGGATGATGGCGCGCGCCAAAGAGACGCGCTTACGCATCCCGCCAGAGAGATCCGATGGCATTACGTCGCCGCGTCCTTCCATGTCGACGAGGCTGAGCTTCTCCTCCACGGCCGCCTGGATCTTCTCCTCGGGCCAATCGGTGTGTTGGCGCAGCGGCAACGCGACGTTCTCGCCTGCCGTGAGGGAGTTGAGGAGCGCCCCGTTCTGGAACAAGAAACCCATCTTGCGCCGGATCGCTTCGAGTTGAGGGGGCGTCGCACTGTGGACGGGCTCGTTGTCGACATAGACCTCGCCCGCATCGGGGCGCATGAGCCCCACGATGTGCTTCAAGGTCACGCTCTTGCCGGTGCCGCTCGGGCCGATGATGACGAACGTCTCTCCCTCGTGGACATTCAGGGACAGGCCGTCGAGGACTTTTCGGGCGCCGAACTGCTTGTGGACGTTCTCCAGGCGGATCATGGGATCACGCTACGTCGTAGAACGCCCGCGTCATGAAATACCCCAGGATCAGGATCATGAGGAGGGCGTGGACGACGGCATTCCGGGTCGCCACACCCACGCCGCGGGCGCCGCCTGTGGCGAGCATCCCCTGCGTGCATCCGATCGTGGCGACGGTCATCCCGAAGACCAGAGCCTTCGCGAGCCCGCTGTAGAGGTCCTTGAGTTCCAGGATCTCGAGGGCGTTGTCGAAATAGACATAGTAGCTCACTCCCAGCAGCGACTGACAGACCACGGCCCCTCCCACGACGGAGACGACGTTGGTGAGGATTGTGAGCGCGGGACAGACCAGGGTCAGCGCCACGACGCGCGGCATCACGAGGAACATGACGGGATTGATGGACATGACCTCCAGGGCATCGATCTCCTCGGAGACCCGCATCGTGCCGATTTCGGCGGCCATTGCCGACCCCACGCAGGCGGCCAGGATAATGGCCGTCATGAAAGGCCCCATCTCGCGCGCCATCGTGACGGAGACCAACGACCCCACGATCGCCTGTTGCTGATAGCGGGCCAGTTCCCTTCCGGCCTGTACGGCGAGGATCATCCCGGTGAACATCGCGACGATGAGGCACACGCCGAGACTCAAAACCCCGCTCGCGTGCATCTGGTGCAAGATCTCCTGGCGGCGCTTCCAGAGGGCTCGGAGCCATCCGAGAGATCGCCACAAAAGCAACACGCCGTAGCCGGCGCTGTGCGCCGCCCCGGTGATCAACTGCCCAACCCCCTCGGCGGCGCGGTTCAGGACGTTTTGGGAAGCGGCCCAAGCGACCATAACTTAGGATTCGCGCGAAAATAACTGATCGATTCTATTGCAGTGGGTTGTTTTCATTTCTGTCGTTTTTTTGCCCCGCTTTTTTCGCGCGAATCCTATATGAGGGACCGTTCGGAAAGGGGTCGGATGAAAAGACCTCTCGTGCAAGATTTTCGAAATGTTCGTTCATGTTCCGTGGGCCCTATCTATCAAACACAGAACGGCAGTTATTGCCGCACGGCCCCTTATGTTATCGGCCTATTGACGCGAGGGCATGATGAAGATGCGCGGTGAGTCGCGCCTGCGTCATTGGCTAAGTATGATAAAAATCGAGCGACGGCCCTCTATGAGTATGCGCGATAGAGTCATCTTGTTCGCGGGGTTTCTGCTTCTCCTGGGAGGGGGCGGCCAAGCCGGCTCGCCGCTTGGCGGGTCGTCCCTCACGGTGTTCGCGGCCGCCAGTCTCAAGGAGACGCTGACCGAGATTGCTCAGGAGTGGGAGAAGAAGACGGGACAGAAGGTCCTGCTCCAATGCGAGGCCTCCTCGACCTTGGCCCGCCAGATCCAGGAGGGGGCTCCCGCGGATGTTTTTATGACGGCCGATCCGGCCTGGCTCGACGCAGTAAAACCCGCGGAGCGGTTCGACTGGCTCTCGAACCGCCTCGTCTGCGTAGTCTCGAAGGATGCCAAGGACATTGACTTAAAGAAGGTCGAAACCCTGTCTCTCGCCAACGAACAGGTTCCCGCCGGCCAGTATGCGAAGGCGGCTCTGGTGTACCTCGGAACTCCGTTGCCCGCTCGGACTCTTTACGGGTCGAATGTCCGCGATGTCCTTTCCAAAGTGTCCCAAGGAGGGGCTCAGGCAGGGATCGTCTACGCGACCGACGCCGCCGCGAGCCCGAATGTCCGCGTTTCATTCGTCTTCCCGTCAGAGAGCCACCCGAAGATCATCTACGCGGCGGGGCTCATGAAACCGGCGGGAAAGGAATTTTTGAGGGCGCTCCGGGAGTCTTGGGCCCTCAAGATTGCCCGGCGGCGCGGCTTCGTGGAGATCCAGTAGCCGTGGACTGTATTTCCTTGTCTCTTTCGGTGGGGCTCGCCGCCACTCTCTTGAGCCTTCCCTGTGCGGTGGCGGTCGCCTGGTTCTTGGAGCGTACCCGGTCTCCCGGGCGAGGGATCGTTCAAACGCTTGTGATGATGCCGCTGGTACTTCCTCCTGTGGTGGTCGGATACCTTCTTTTGCGCGTTTTTTCGCCCCGCGGGACGCTGGGCCGGGCACTCGAAATTTTTGGGATGCCGGTCGCCTTCCATTGGCTGGGAGCCGTCGCGGCGGCGGCGGTCGTGGGATTCCCGCTTTTCGTCATGATGAGTGCGCTCGCCATGAAGGGCGTGGACCTGCGGCTTGAGCGGATCTCCCGGTCCCTCGGGCGAGGGGCCGGGGCCACGTTCTGGCGGGTGACCCTTCCCCTCTCCTGGCCAGGGATCCTCGGCGGCGCCCTCATCGCCTTCGCCCGCGGCTTGGGAGAGTTCGGCGCCACCATCATCCTCGCCGGGCGCATTCCTGGCGAGACCCAGACGATCCCCCTCGCGATCTACGCAGAGCTCGACAGCCCGGGGGGGGAGGAGCGGATCTGGCGGCTCATTCTCGTTTCCGTTGGGATCTGTTTTCTTTCCGTTCTGGCAGCGCGTCGGCTCGATCGCTGGCATGTGCGCCGCCTGGAGATGGACCGATGAAGTTTGAGATCCAGGCGCGTGTCGAGCGCCCCGCGGGATTCGTCCTCGACATCACCGAACAATGCGAAGCCGAATCCCTGGGTCTCGTCGGCCCCAGCGGCAGCGGGAAGTCCACGCTTTTGGACGCCATCGCTGGCGCTGCGCCCGGGGCCCGCGTGGCGCTGGACGGGATCGACCACTCTTCCACGCCGATGGAAGAACGCGCCATGGGATACGTCACACAGGAACCGCTTCTTTTTCCTCACCTCACCGTGCGGGACAACCTCCTCTACAGCCCGCGCGCGGCTTCCCTGGGGGAAATCCCTGAGGCGCTCGGGATCGCGCATCTTTTAGACCGGATGCCCCGCCACTTAAGCGGGGGAGAGCGCCGGCGCGCGGCCCTGGCGCGGGCTTTCTTGAGCCGGCCCCGTCTTTTGCTCTTAGACGAGCCGTTTGGAGGGTTGGATGAGCCGCGCCGCCGGGAGGCGATGTCGCTACTTTCGCACATTCGCCGGACATACCGGATCCCGATGGTGCTGGTGAGCCATCTGGCCGACGAGGTGATCGGGCTCACGGACTGGGCGATCCGCCTGGAGGACGGGAAGGCCGCGGCGCGGGGTCCGAGTCTCTCGGTCCTGCGCGCCCACGAGACTCGGATCGACAACTATTTTTCCGCCGCGGTCATCTCCCCCGGCCGGGTGCGTCTGGGCCTGGTGGAGCTCGCCACAGGGATTCCGGAGTCAGCGCGGGGGGAGGTCCGACTCGCCTGTTATGCCCACGACATTCTGCTCGCCAACCAGCGCCCCGCGGAAATCTCCGCGCGGAACGTTTTCCCCTGTGTCGTTCGTTCCTCGGCACCCGCTGGAAGCTCCGTTCTCGTGGACCTGGGGGAAATCCCCTTGCGCGCCCTTGTCACGCCCCAGGCTGTGGAGTCGCTTTCCCTCAAGCCGGGGAGCGCGGTTTTCGTCGTGATCAAGGCGACATCCATCGCCTACCTGGGACCCGCGTATTCTTAAATTCCAAACTGGAGTTGCCCCGTTTCGGTGGACAGTCAACGGCTAGAGTCACAAGCCTCCTCCAAGCACCTCTTTTCGTATTGCATGGGCGAGTCGTAGTCCAGAGTGGAGCGCCTGCGGCGAGGGTTATACCACCCCTCGATGAATTTGAATCGCATACTGGAAGGCGGCAGGGGCAGAGCACCATGACGTAACCCCTGAAGAGATTGCCGCTTCCGCGAAAAAACATGGCGGGAGCGTATGGGAATCGGCCACGTTCGCCCGCCTCCCGGCGGGCTCCGCGGCCCCGGGTCGGCGACCTTTCGTCGCCCTCCCGGGCTCCTCAGCCCTTTGGGCCGGTCGCCTCCCTTCGATTCCCGATCTACGCTCCTCGCCAGTCGCCTCCCGGCGACATGGCGGGAGCGTATGGGAATCGAACCCACCAATCCCTTTGTCGGGGATTCACCGGGTTTGAAGCCCGGGGGGGCCACCAGGACCCCTAACGCTCCCAAAACGACTGGAGAGAGTAGAAACGTTAACGGCCCAGAAGGTTCGAGTCTACGGTGCCAACGCCATGAGGGCGAACGCAGTGCCGTACGGTTTTCCGTATCCCATCAACGGGAAATCCAGAAAGGATCCGTCTTTCGATTGGAACTTGACGACCTCCTTTCTCAAGCGAAGGGAATATCGTTCTCGGAGATCGACGGGGAGCGTGCCGATCAGTTGGGCGGCATACGCATGGCCGTAGAGATAGAAATAGCCGGAATTTTGGTAGTACGCCTCATGCGAAAAAGGCCGGTTGTAGGCGGTGTCGAGAAAAAGATGCTCGGCGAAAAAGACATCGAGCCCTTTCAAGACGGTCTCGTCCGGAACGTCGCGCCGAGCCGTGCGCAGGGCGAGGTTCGCCACCTGGATTCGGGAGAGGGCCCCCTTGACGTTGTGGATGGTGATGCGGCCAGGCGTCGGCTTGGGGAACGGATCGATTTTGTAGGGGAAGGAGCCGTCCGGGAGACGGCACCGCTCGATCGCGTGGACCGCGGCCCGGAGCATTTCCGGCGGGACGACATGTCCCGATTTTTCGGCCTCCCGCAGGGCCAGGACGGCATTGGCGGTCGTGAACAGCGTTGCCCCATCGGTCGGGGGGTGGGATTTCGGGACGTTGAAATCATAGTATCCCCATCCTCCAGAGGGGGTCTGGTGGGAAGACAGCCGCCGGATGAGGGTATCGACGGCCGGTTTCAAGCGCGGCTCCCGGCCTGTAAGCGGCGCGAAACGCTCCAGGCGCGCCAACCCTTCGATAGCGTAGATCCAACCCCAGACGTGATCGACATCCCACTCGTTGGGCCGCTTCAAGTCCGCATTGCCGATCAAATAATCGACGCCGCGCCGGATGGCATCGAGCACGTTTTGCTTTTCTGCATGGGTGACCAGGGCCATGCAACAGAGGCTCGTGGTCGCCACCTGCCATGAGCGGTAGGTCTCGGCCGGCCAGCCCCAATTCCAGACCGCGACGTCCCGGACTGGGGATCCCCAGGACCCGTCTGGGTTTTGCGTCTGGAGAAGGTGATGGACGGCCCGTGCGGCGGCGCGCGCGGTCTCGGGCTCATCCAATGGCCCGGATGCGCAGAGGAGAGGTGCGAGGAAGATTCCTGCGATGGCCGTCGCACGTCGCAGCATGTGCATACGCGGCATGAGGCTCTAAGGTTTCGTCTGGGCGTTCGCGCTTGAGGCGTCCGTTCTTTTTTGGAGTTTCTTGAGCTCCCCTTCGGCTTTGAGGAGGTTGAGCCGGGCTTCCTCGCGGGCCGCCCGCTTCTGGTGCAAGAGAAGGTCGAGGCGGGCCTGGGCCTGTTCAAAGGCCGACTTCTTCTGGGCCAGGTCGTTGGCGAGTTTCTCTCTCTCTGCGGGAAGATCCTTCTCGCGGAGCCGTGCGAGAGTCATCTCTTGGATCACGAGACCCTCCCGGGCTCGCTCCAACTGGCGCCGGCCGCGCTTCAAGACAAGCTCCTTTGTGGCGTCCGCCAGCGTATTCTCCTTGTACATTTTCTCGAGCTGGTCGAACTCTTCCTCGGAGTCTTCGATCCTGTCCTTGGCGTTTTTGACCGCGAGTTGTGCCTCCACGAGGCGCTTTTTCCCATCGCTTTCGAAAATATCCAAGTGCATCTGTGCTTGCTTGAAATCCGATGCGGCCGAGGCGAGGGTTTGGGCTCCTGAGGTTTCCTGAAGCTTGAGATCCGCCTCGGCTGATGCCAGTCGTAGTCGGGAGAGCTCCACGGATACTTGAGCCGTCTCGATATCTTGCGGCTCCGGAGGCTTGTCGCCTTTTGACTTCGTGGAGTCCGGTGTCGCGCAGCCGGCGAGGAACAGGACGATGCTGCCGATCGCCAACGTTTTTGTTTGTGTCACGAAAGACCTCCTTAAACAGAGTCTGGCCGCCCCCTCCGGATCGGGTCGCGGAACGGGATTATGATAGAGCATACAGATTCACCGGAAAGATCAGTTTGCCAGCGCCATAAGTGCGAACGCGGTGCCAGAGGGCTTGCCGTACCCCTGGAAAGGGAAATCCCAGAAGGAGCCATCCGGCTCCTGGATTTTGAGCACCGCCGCTTCGAGGCGCGGCCTGTAGCGGTTTTGAAGCTCTGCAGGGAGGAGGCCAAGGAGGCGCGCCGCGTAGGCATGGCCGTAGAGATAGAAATAGCCGGCGTTCAGGTAGTAGGCCTCGTGGGGGACGGGGCGGTAGCAGGCGACATCCAAGAACTTGTGATTGGCCAAAAAGGTCTCGAGCCCTTTTTCGAGATCTTGGAGGGAAAGGACTTCTTTTTCTAGGAAAAGAGCGAGGTTGCAGACCTGGATTCGGGAGAGGGAAAATTTTACCGGGTCGTAAACGATCTCGTGTCGATGTCTCCCTTCTCCGGGGCTTGGGACCGCGTTGACGGAATAATTGTAAGAACCGTCCGGAAGCCTGGATCGGCGGATCGCCCTCAGGGCGGCCAGGAGCATCCCGGGCGGGAGGGGATGTCCCCCCTCACGCGCCTCTCGGAGGGCCAGGAGAGCGTTTGACGTCGTGAACGATGTCGCCCATTGAGGGGTGCGCATTTTTGGCTTTTCCTCGTCGTAGTAAGCCCAGCCGCCCGAGGGGGTTTGGTAGACGGCGAGGTTCCGGATCAGGCGGTCGACCACAGGACGGATCGTTGCATGTTGTTGGGCCAGAGGCGCAAACTGCTCTGCGCAGGCGAGCGCCTCCAGGGCATAAATCCATCCCCAGACGTGGTCGGTGTCCCAGTCGGAGCACCGTTTCACGTCGGCATTAGCGATCATGAAGTCGATCCCCTTTTCTAGGGGTGCGTGGGAGGCGAGGCGATCCGCATGGTCCATCAGGGCTATGCAGGCCAGTCCCGTCGTCGCCAGGCGCCAGGAGCGGTGCGTCTCAGGGTTCCATCCAAAGGCGCCTTCCCAGGACAGGGAGTTCTTGAGCGATCCCCAGGATCCATCTTTGTTCTGCGCGCCGACAAGGAAAGTGACAGCCTTGCTGATCGCCTTTTCCTTAGCAACGGCGGACGGCGGCGTCTCCTCTGTGCAGGTAGGACGGCTCCCGGACCAGAGAAGCGCGAAGAGGGCAAGGAGTCGCGCCGCGCGTTGCTTGACAAGGCGCAGGGTCATTGAGGCGGAGCGGCTGGCGCCGAAGAGGGTTCTTCCCTTTTCTTCTGAAGCTGATGGAGCTCGTCCTGGGCTTTTTTAAGGGCGGACTGGGCGTCCTCGATCGCCGCCCGCTTCTGTTGGATCTGATTTTCAGCCTTCAAGGCTGCCTGTGCGGCTTCTTGCTCCTTTTGGCGGAGCTCGAGGGCGAGTTTTTCGCGTTCCGCGGCCAGTTCCTCCTGGGTCTTGGCGAGGTTTTTCTGCTGAATGACGAGATTTTCCTTGGCGCGCACGAGTTGGCGTTCTCCCCGCTTAAGAACGATCTCCTTGGTCTGGTCGGCCAGCTCGTTTTCGCCATACATTTTCTTGAGTTGTTCGAGCTCGTCCGTGGCGTCTTGGATCTCGTCCTGGACGTGCTGGACGGCGAGTTTCGCTTCATCGAGTCGCTTTTGCTTGTCGATGGTATCGAAAAGCGAGAGATGCATCTGGGCTTGTTTCAGTTCAGAGGCGGCCGTCTCGGCTGCCAGACGGTTCGCGCCTTCTTGGATCGCCAGGTCGCTTTGGGCTGCTGCCAGGTGCGTGCCTGCGGCCGTCACCGCCAACTCGGCCGCCTCGAGGGCCAAGGGAGAGGGAGGCTCCTCAGGCTCGGCAGGGCCGCCGGGGCCGGCGGCGCATCCGGCCAGAAAAAGAGCCGCGCAGGCGGCAGCCGTGGAACGCACGCGACCATGTTAACAGGTTTTTTCAAGCACCGACGACGGGGCTTGAGAAAAGGTGTCGAATCTTGGTCTGCAAGTTTCTTTTTGAAAGGTACGATGAGGCGGATGAGCCTGTGCGCTCCCTTTGAAACGATTTTGACCCGTTTCGCCCGGCGCTTTCCCGCCGGAGAACGTTTGGCGAGCGACCCCGTCCAGTTTCCGCGACGCTATGCGGGCGCAGCCGACCGGGAAGCCGCGGCGCTTCTGGCGGCCCTCCTGGCCTATGGCCGGGTGGGGTCTCTTCTCGCTAAGACTGAAGAGGTCTTGGGCGTCCTGGGGCCGCACCCCTCCCGCTGGATCCGCACCTCCACGCCCCGGCGAACCCTCCAAGCGCTCTCCGGATGGCGTCACCGATGGACGACGCCTCATGACATCGCCTATCTCCTGGAAGGGATTCGGGGGATTCTGAACGAGGAGGGATCCCTGGAACGGGCCTTCAAACGAGGATGGTCGGGGCACGAGGCGAACCTGCGCTCTCCCCTCATCCGTTTTCATCGGCGCTTGCGCGACGTCGACCCTCGCCCGATCTACGGGCGAGGCGCCGGGCTCCGGACATTGGAATTCCTTCTGGCCGATCCGGGGCGTGGGAGCCCCTTGAAGCGCTGGAATCTCTTTCTCCGGTGGGTCGTACGCCCTGATGACGGCGTGGATCTCGGGCTCTGGCGCGGGGTTTTGACGCGGCAGCTCACGATCCCTCTGGACACGCACGTCCACCGGATCGCCTTCGCCTTGGGGTTGACGCGCCGGACGTCCCCGAGCTGGGAGACGGCAGAGGAAGTCACGGAGAGTCTCGCTCGCGTCGACCCTGGCGACCCGGTGCGGTTCGACTTCGCCCTGGCGCATCTCGGAATCTCGGGGGCCTGCAAGGGGTACCAGGTCCCGGCGATTTGCCGGAGATGCGATCTGGCGGCGATCTGCACGCTTCCGGCGCGCCCCTTAGGGCTTGAGGAAAAAAGTCCCCGGAGGGGACTGGCGCCAGTCGGCGCACGGCGGCAACGCCGCCGTTTTTTTCTCAAGCCCTTAACGAATGCCTGCGCATGACAGAGACACAGCTGGATCTCTTTGGCGGGAGTACACATCCGAGGCGGATTCTCGTGTTTGATCTTGAGACGCAGAAATCGTTCGCCGAGGTCGGGGGGCGCGAGAATTTGAAGGACCTCAAGGTTTCTGTGGCGGTCACTCAGGAGATCCCCAGCCGCGTGTTTCAAACCTACTTCGAATGGGACCTTGCGCGGCTTGTCGACAACCTGTTTGCGGTCGATCTCGTGGTGGGATTCAACACGAAGCGTTTCGACTACACGGTTCTTTCGGCCTATACCGACCGGGATCTGGCGTCCCTTCCGAGCTTGGACATGCTCGAAGAGATCGAGCGGTCGGTCGGATTCCGCGTGAAGCTGGATGCCCTGGCCGCGGCGAGCTTGGGGAAACGAAAATCTGCCGACGGCCTGGCGGCGCTGGCATGGTTCAAGGAGGGAAAGCTCGAGCAGATCGCCGCCTACTGCCGCGACGACGTCGCGATCACAGCGGACTTGTATCTTTTCGGAAAGGAAAAGGGGTATGTCCTTTTCCCCGACCGCTTTGGAAAAATCCGGGAGTGCCGCGTGACATGGTAAGGCGTTCAGCTCGACCGGTTATCGCCGTCAACTGCGATTTCGAGAAGGGTTCGCCCCGGGAGCACCCGTTCCTGCCTTTGGTGTATGTCGCGGCCTTGGAGCGCGCCGGGGCGGTGCCGTTTTTGGTGGCTCCGCTCGCCTCTCCCCGCCAGGCCGGGCTCCTGGCCGCCCGCGCCGACGGCATGATGTTCACGGGGAGCGATGACATCGATCCGAAGTATTATGGGGAGCGCAAGGAGCCCGCCTGCGGTCGTCTCGTGCCGCGCGTGAAAACAGATACCGACCTCGCGCTTTTTCACGCCGCGCGCCGGCGCGGCCTTCCGTTTTTGGGGATCTGCGGGGGGTTTCAGCTCGCCAACGTCGCTCTCGGAGGGACCCTCCTCCAGGACATCCCGACGCATCTGCCGGGAGCGCTTCGCCACAAGGTCCCGGCAGTCAAGATGCCCTCGCGGCGCGTCCCTACCCATCCGGTGGACGTCCTACCTGGGACGCGGTTGAGCCGCCTTGTGGGATCTGGCCGACGTCACGTCAACAGCTCTCACCATCAGGCTGTGGGACACCTCGGGCGGGGGCTCGTCGTTTCGGCCATCGCCCCCGACGGCGTCATCGAGGCGATCGAATCCGTTGAGGAGAGATATCTGGTGGCAGTCGAGTGGCATCCCGAGCGCCTTCCCGCAGGACACCGGATGCGCGAGCCGATTTTTTCGGATTTCGTGGCGGCGGCTCGGCGGTATGCGCGCACGAAGCGCGCAAAAATTTCTGTTTCCTACTGGGCTGGCTGAGCTGGCTGAGCCGGCACGGGGCTCACGCCCAGGATGAAATTTCCGGCGTCCCCCAGGGGGAGATCCACCCGGCCCAGGGCCCAGGCGGCGGCGGCGCGGATGTCGGCTGAGGGGTTTGCCGCCAGGCGGCTCAGCGCCTCGACGCTGTCGGCCGGGGGGACGGCCGGCCGCGCCGCGCCCAGGATCTCGCCGGCGGCGTGGATCGCCGCGATGCGCAGGTCGCTTGAGTTCTGAGCGTCCTCAGCCGTCTGCAGGCAGCTCTGCGCTTGGGCCGGCGTTCCGATCCGGCCGAGCGTTTCAATGAAGGGGATGCGGTATTTGTCGACCAGGGTCTCGCCGCGCCGCCCCGATCCTCTTCGGATGGCGCTGGCCAAGGATTTGGCGGCCTCGGGGAGCATGGAAGCGTAGATGGAGCGGCGCCGGTCGCACGCCGCCAGCGCGGCGGCGGCCGCGAGAGGCATGTCGTCAGCGGCCATGTCGTCTTCCGGAGGGATTGCCAAAATCCTGTCGAGCGCTTGCTCGAGCATGTCCCGGGTGAGGGGGGATTTGAGGAATCCGGCGATCGCGTCGGCAGGGTAGGCGGCCTGGGCGGAGGGGTCGTCCTCGGCCAGAATGATCCAGGTCGGGACCCCTTTCGTGCGGATGTCCTGCTGGAGGCTGAGGAAGATCTCGGGCGAGATCCCTCGGGTCTCTCGAATGAACGCCGCCAGTGATTGTGAGAGCTCCGTGGAAACTTGTGCGCGGCTCAAGCGATGGTCGAGGAGGATCGCGTCCTTGGAGGGAAACTCGCGCCCCTTCCGGAGCGCTTCGTCCGCATTTGTTGCGCGGATCGCCACGCATCCTAAGGTCTCGAGGATCTGGGCGATCTCGTTGGCGAATCCGTCGTCCGGGGTGGCTACCAAGACCGCTTGAGGCGTGATGTCTCCCACGGCGCGTGCGAGAAGGGGGATTACGCGGCTGTGCCGGACGAAAGGTTTGGCCGGATCGAACCGCACCAGGGCCAACGCTGCATGGTACTGGACCAGCGGGTTGGGGTAGTCGAGGGCCTCCAGAAGCGGTGTCAAATCCGTTCCAGCGGGCACCAGCGCCGGCGACTGTTTTTTCTCCTTGGGGGAATTGGCTGCCGAGGGGGAGGCCGCCATGAGAAGGCGGTTCCTTCCCGCTTCGCGAGAGG
>SBBH01000033.1 GCA_005239795.1 Planctomycetales bacterium | reverse complement strand
CGAGCAGAAGGCGGCCGCCGAGAAGGAGCAGAAGGCCAAGATCGCGGCGCTCCTTTCTCAAGGGGACGAGGCGCTGAAAGCGAATCAGTTTGACGCCGCCGAGGCGAAATTCAACGAAGTGCTCGCGGCGGCGTCTGACAACCGCGACGCCAAGAAAGGGCTCGATCGCGTCGCCCGGGCGCGCCGCGACGCCTACGAGGCCCAGACGGAAGCGATCGTGGAGAAGGGGGATGCGGCCCGCAAAGAAGGGAATCTGGACGTCGCAATCAGCGCGTACAAGGACGCACTAACACGCGATGGGGAGAACCGCGGCGCTAAGTCGGGGTTGGCACAAGCTGAAAAGGATCTCGCTGAGAAGCAGCGCCTGGCCATTTATGAGGCCGAGTTGTCCGCGATTCAGGGGCTCGTCAACGCGCGCCAATACAATCCGGCCCAAGAGCGACTCGAAGCGCTTCTTGGGGAGCCGATCTCGCGCGAGCAGAAGAAACAGGCCAAACGACTCCTTGCCGAGGTGGAATCCGCTCTGCGTGAGGCCCAGAAAGCTCCCAAGTAGCGCTTTGGGAATGAAGGGATTTTTCGTGTTGGCTGGGGTCCTCAAGCACCGGTGGGCTTTTGTGCTCGCCGTCGCCGCGATGAGCGCCTCCTGGGCTTTCGCGGACAGGCCTGCGTTTGGATGGAGCGTTCCGTTGGGCGCTGGGGCCGCCGCTTTCCCGCGGCTGACCGGGGTTTCTCTCTTCATTCTTTTTTTGGCCTGGTCGGGACTTGGGATCGGCTATGCCTTCTGGGTTGGCGCGGCGCTCCTAGGGGCGCTCTCGGGATTGGGATTCGAGGAGATTGTCAACTTCCTGTCGGCGGGAGCGCATGGCGCCCCTCATCTATGGGTCATTGTGATTCTTCTGGCGGGTTCTGTCTCGGCGGGAATCCTGGCACGTCTTTCTGTTGAAACGCGCTGGCGCCTATGGGTTCGCAAGCGGTTTCCGGAGCTTGCGCGGCCGCTCTCGGCGCTTTTTGCGGAGATTCCTGGCTCTCTCCTGCCGCGCGTTGGAGGCGACCCCCACCGCGCCGGGGAAGGGGCCGCTGGATCGGCGCGGCCGCCGCGGTTCGGTCCGTGGCTTGAGCCAGCGGGAAGGTTGGCTTGGCCCTGTGCCCCGGCGTTTCTCGTCGGATGCACCCTCTTCGGAATCCCTCTCCTGTCGGGGTTTCTTCTTTTTCTGTCACTGCTCATCGTAGTCGTGGTGGGAGGGGTCTGGGACCGCTTGAAATCGGACGATGCTGAGAGCCTACAAGATGAAAAAGAGCCGTTTGCCCCTCCCTCGGCGGAAGCGTTGGTGTGGGCGCTCCTTCCCCTCGCCGCCTTGGGATGGGGACTTCCGGGTCTGGGTGTGGCGGCCGTTGCCGGCGCACTCTTGAATCTGTTGCGGCTTCAGCTTCCTTGGCGCAGAGCGTGGGGCGTCGTTTGGGACGGAGTATCGGTCGACCTGGTGGTGCTTGCGGCGGGGGTTCTGGCCTATGGCGAAATGGTTCGGGCGACCGGTCTCCCACGGGCCGTTCAGACGATCCTCCAGGAGAACCATTTTGACGGGTCCTTAGGTGTTGCGGCGGCGTTTGCCGCGGCGCTCCTGGGAGCCGTCTGCGGGGGGGCGCTGACGGGCATCGGCCTCCTCTCGCCTTTTGTATACGCGATGGGCCGTCGTGGGGGTCCCGGTCCCGAATGGGTCGTGGCGATTGTCGGCGGCGCCCTGGCCGGGGAGCTTGTGGGCCGCGGGGCCGCCAGCGCCGACGGCCGGCGCTTGAGTGCCAGCCGCCTGGTCCCCGTTTCCCTTCTTGCGGCTGTCGCGAGCCTCCTGCCCGCTTTTCTTCGGGGGCGCTCGGCGCTCTAAGACGGAGCGAGCGCCTTCCTGACGTTGTCCAAAACTTCCTCCACGGAGACAAGATCCAGGCACCGCCGGTGCGGACAATCGAGACGTCTACAGGGACTGCACGGAAGGGCCCGATAGACGGCTCGGTGCGCCGCGGCGAGCGGGCTGTACTGGGCCGGATCTTTCGGGCCGAAGATGACAACAGCCGGCGTCCCGCAGGCGGCCGCCAGGTGCACCGGCCCCGAATCAGATCCGATCACCAGGCGCGCTGCCGCCAGGAATGCCAGCGCCTCAACGAGCGACCAGGCCGGCGTGACGGGGATGTCCGGCGGAAGGCCGCGCGAAGCTTCTCTGATGATCGAGTCCTCGCCAGGTCCCTTGAAGAGTACGACGGCGAACCCTTCTTGCATGAGCGCGGCGGCGAGCTTCGCGAAGCGTTCCGCGGGCCAGCGCTTGTAGGTTCCTTTGGCGCTCGCGCCGGGGTGTAAGACCAGAAACCGGCCCGGGCCCGGCGTGTGGCGATCGAGCCAAGCGCGCGCCGTGCGGCAGGACGCTTCAGAAGGCACCAGTTTTGATCCCGGCGGATCGGGCGGGATGCCGAGGGGTTCTAAAAGCGCCAGAGACCTGAGCGTCCGGTGGCGCGTCCCGGGCGGCGGGCTCACGCGGTGCGTCGAGAAAATCTGATTTCCTTCGCGCGACGTTTCCCTTGAGAATCCCAGCCGAACCGGCGCCCCCGAGCACCAGCTCACCAGACCGCTTCGGGCGTTTCCGTGAAGGTCGATCGCGGCATCGAAGGAGCGCGCGCGCAGATCCCGAAAGAAGAAGGCGAGCCTCACCGCAAGCGAGGCCCCGTCCCGAGGGGAGCGCGGGAAGGAGAGGATCTCGTCGACATCGGGGCAGGCTTCAAGAAGAGGCCGCGTCCGCTCGTCGGCGGCCCAAGCGAGGCTGGCCGCGGGAAAGCGCGCTTTCAAGGCCGCCGCCGCAGGGAGGCAGTTGGCGATGTCACCGACGGCCGAGAGGCGGATGAGAAGGATACGGGGCGACGGGGGGAGGGGGATGTGCACGGACGTGTTAAATCCTAAACCTGAAGCGCTAAATTCTAAACAAATTCAAAGTATGAAATTCGAATGATCGAAACGTGCCGTCTTGAGGTTTTGAATTTCAAGTTTCCGTTTGGGCTTGTTTAGGATTTAATGCTTGGGGTTTAGTGCTTATTTGTACTTCTTGGCGTCTTCCAAAAACTGCGCGATCCCCTTGTCGGTCAAGGGGTGGGCGAGCATCGGATCGATAAGTTTGTGGGGGATCGTCACGGCGTGCGCCCCCGCAGCAGCGGCCCCCGCCACGTGCTCTGGCGTTCGGATGCTGGCGGCCAGCACTTGGGTGGTGTAGCGCGCCTCGCGAAAGGCGCCGACGATCTGGCGCACGACCTCGATGCCGTTTTCGCCTGCGTCGTCGAGCCTTCCCACGAAGGGGCAGACGTAGCGCGCGCCGGCCTTGGCAGCCAAGAGGGCTTGCGCCGCGCTGAAGACAAGCGTCACGGTCGTCGGGATCCCCTCGGCGGCGAGCTTGGCCACGGCCGCCAGACCCTCGCGGCAAATAGGGATCTTGACGACCACGTTCTTGCCCCAGGTCCTGTAGATTCTTCCCTCCTTGACGATCCCCTCCGCATTGAGGCTCAACGTTTCGACGTTCACGGGACCGGAGAGGAGGCCTGAAATCTCTCGGATCGCCTGCTCATGGGACCGCCCGCTCTTGGCCACAAGCGTGGGGTTCGTCGTGACGCCATCGGCGAGGTTGAGGGCGCGAGCCCGGCGGATCTCCTCAAGATTGACGCTGTCGGCGAAGAACTGCATTAGTGGCGTCCTCCACGTTTGTCCGCGGCGCTGGCCGCGCCGGCGACCGTCCGATGGATCGCAGTAAGCTGCTCCAAAAGGCCCCTGAGTTCGCCGACGGGGTACTGGGTCACGGCGTCGCAGAGCGCCTGCGCGGGGCGAGGATGGCATTCTAAGAACAGAGCGTCGGCCCCGGCGGCGATCCCGGCGCGCGCCAGGACCGGGATAAACTGCCGCTCGCCGCCCGCCGGATCGTCCGAAGGAACGCCGTAGTAGCGGACGCTGTGACCGGCGTCGAACACCACGGGGCAGCCCAGATCCCGCATGATCGGGACCGCGCGCATGTCGGAAACAAGACGGTGGTATCCGAAGGAAGTGCCGCGTTCGGTGAGGAGAATGTCGTGGTTGCCGACGGAGCGGATTTTTGAAACGGCGCTCGCCATCGACTCGGGCGCCATGAACTGCCCTTTCTTAATGTTTAAGGGCTTTCCCGTTTTCGCCGCCGCGAGGATGAGACTCGTCTGCTGGCAGAGGAAGGCGGGGATCTGGAGGACGTCGAGCGTGTCGGAGGCCTCGGGGACATCCTCCTCGCGGTGGATGTCCGAGAGGACCGGCAGGCCGAATTTTTTTTTCACCTGCTTTAAGATCGCGAGTCCCTTTTTGCGCCCCGGCCCCCGGTAGGCGGAGGCGCTCGAGCGGTTGTCCTTCTCGAAGGAGGATTTGTAGATCAAGGGGACGCGCGCCGATTCGGCGGCTAGAGCGATCTTCTCGGCCGCTTCCAAAGCGGTCTTTTCGTTCTCGATCACGCAGGGGCCCGCGATCAGGGCGAGGGGGAATCCCTCACCGACCTTGATCTTTCCCACCGACACCGCGCGGGGCGCTCTCATGGAGCGAGGCATGATACGCCCCTCTGCCGGCGTCGTCGAGAGAGCATGGTCATTTGCTCACGCGCTTCCGTCAACAACGACATGTTCCTCGTCGTCACCGAGCGGTTCGAATCGCGATTTGAACTGCTCGAAGCCGTAGAGAAGATGCGCTGTTGCTTTCATTGCAACCTTAGTTTGCCAGGACGGATTTATAGAGCGTTTCGTAGGCGGCGAGCCCTTTTTCCAAAGAAAAAAGAGACGCGGCGCGCGCGCGGCCGGCTTTTCCCATTTGGACGGCGGCCTTGGGGTCGAGCACAAGCTCCAGGGCGCGCGCGGCGAGCCGGCCGATATCCCCGACCGGTTCGAGAAAGCCGGTCTTCCCCGAGTCGACCACCTCGCGGATCCCGCCGGCATCGGTGGCGACGACAGGAAGCCCCGCCGCCATCCCCTCGAGGGCCACCAGGCCAAAGCTCTCCGAGGCGCTTGTGAGGAGCACGAGGTCCGCGCAGGCCAGGATCTCCTCGATCGAATCCTGGCGCCCCAGAAAACGCACATGTTTCTGGATCTTGAAGGACTTGACAAGCCGGCGCACCTCGGCGAGATCCGGCCCGTCGCCGGCCAGGACCAGCCGCACAGGCCGCCCTTGGGATCCCTCCAGGATCCGTCTGAAAACGTGGATCACGTCCGGCGTGCGCTTCAAGGGCCTGAAATTCGAGATGTGGACGATCGTAAAAGGGCCGGAGGGGTTCCCGGGGCAAGGAGGGAAGCGCGCCGGATCGACGAAATTGTGGATGACGTGGATTTCTTTTTCGGTGGCGAAGGCCTGGCGGGTCTGCACCGCCAGATCCGCCGACACGGCCGTCACGGCGTCGGACGCCTCGATCGCATAGCGCACCAGCGGCGCATAGGCCGGATCGGTCCCGACGAGCGTGATGTCGGTCCCGTGCAGGGTCGTCACCACCTTGATGGGAAGAGGTTTGGCCGTCTCGCGTGCCAGGATGCAGGAGACCGAGTGGGGGATCGCGTAGTGCGCATGGAGAAGGTCGATCCCCTCCGCCTTGGCGATCGCGGCCATGTGCGCCGCCAGGTCCAGGGTGTAATAGGTCTGCGGAAAGGCGGGGGTCCTGAAATCCTCGACTTCATGAAAGACCAGATTCTCGGTGTAGCGGGTGAGGCGAAAGGGAGGCGCGGAGCTGAAGAGGTGTACCACGTGGCCGCGGCCCGACAGCGAGAGCGCCAGCTCCGAAGCCACCACGCCGCTTCCTCCGTAGGTCGGGAAGCAGGCGATGCCGATCTTCATAGGGAAGGGCTCATCTTGTCATGAGACATGAGTCATGGGTCATGAGAGGAAAGAAAACCCGTGTCACAAAACAGGTCTCAGAATGGAGAATAAAAGTCCCGCGTCCCCCACCGCCAGCGGCGTTTTAGTCCAAAAAGGCTCGCCGTAGCGCGCTTGGATGAGGATTCCGAAATAGCGGAAGCGCGCCTCGATGCGGCTTGAGAACTCCGGGTGGTTCAAAACCGTCTGCACGCCGGAGCCCGAGGGAGCGAACTGCGAGGCGTACGCCCGGATCGCCTCGAGCCTCTTCTCCCAGACGTTGGAGATATCGACCACGAGCGTCGGTGGGAATTCCCAGGAGAGCATGTAATGAAGGAGAAGGGCCGGCCTGTGGGGCGTCCCCGCCATCGAGAGGGCAGGATTCGAAAGGCCCGCGAGAAACGACGCTTCCCGCGCGATCTGGCCCGCGCGCGTGTGGTCGGGATGGCGGTCTTCCGGATAGGGGGCCAGGACAAGGGCCGGCGCGTGGCGCCGGATCACCTCGGCGACGGCAACTCGGGCCTCGGGCGTGTTCTCCAGGCGCCCGTCGGGAAGTCCCAGATTTTCGCGCGCGCTGATCCCCAGAAGGCGCGAGGCGGCGGCGGTTTCCAGAGCCCGCGTCTGGACGTCGCCGCGGCTGGCGGCCTCCCCGGCCGTGAGGTCCAGGATCCCCACCGCGAATCCCGCCTGCGTGAGTCTCAGGATCGTGCCAGCGGCGGCGACCTCGGCGTCGTCCGGGTGGGGGGCGATCACCAGGCAGTCGAGCCCCTTCGAAATCTTTCCCATCAGGAAGCGCCCGACGGGGCCGGTTCGACGGGTTTGGAAGGAGATATGGCTTGGGGAGCGTCCGTCACGGCGGCGAAGGTTGAGAATTCTCGGACGTTGGGAAGATCATGAAGTGCGCTCAGGCCGAAAACCTCTAGGAACTGTTTCGTGGTCGAATAGAGGAGGGGGTGCCCCAAGGCTTCGGACTTTCCGCTCACGCGGATGAGGTCGCGCTCCAAGAGCGTCTGCAAGATCGGCCCAGCGGCGACGCCGCGCACCGCCTCAATCTCGGCCCGCGAGACCGGCTGCTTGTAGGCAATGATGGCCAGTGTCTCTAGAGCCGCGGAGGTGAGTCGTCCCGGGCGCCCCTTCGCGAGGCGCCCCACCCAGGGGGCGTACTCGGGACGTGTGACGAGCCTAAAACCGCCCGCCACTTCTTGGAGCAGGACGGGGCGCTTTTCAGCGTCGCAGGCTGCCTCGATTTGGGAGAGCGCCGTGCGCACGGCCTTGGCGGACTCGGCCCCGGAGGCTTCTTTGAGCGTCTCGAGTGAGAGTGGATCGGGCGCTGCGAAAAGGAGCGCCTCGAGAATCTGCACGAGGGAGGGATCGGGCATGGCGGTCATGATAGCGCGCGTGCGCGCGGCCAGCCAGCGCCCGGGCGGGGCTGGACGGCGCCGGCGCGGTTGGTCTACAGTAAAAGGATGCCGCGCGCCGACGGTCGCGCCGATGGGGAAATCCGGAAGATCCGTTTCACACGCCGTTTCACACGCGTCCCGGCTGGCTCGTGTCTCGTCGAGGCGGGTAAGACGGTTGTCCTCTGCACGGTGTCCGTCGTTCCGGGGGTGCCTGAGTGGATGAAAGGGCGGGGCGGGGGATGGCTCACTGCGGAATACAGCATGCTTCCCGGATCGACCCCGGATCGAAAACCCCGCGACAGCACGCGCGGAAAAATCGACGGCCGGACGCAGGAGATCCAGCGCCTCGTGGGGCGCTCCCTGCGCGCCGCGGTCAACTTGAAGGATCTCCGGGAGAACACGCTGTGGGTCGACTGCGACGTCCTCCAGGCCGACGGTGGCACGCGCACCGTCGCGGTGAACGGGGCCTATCTGGCCCTCGTCGATGCGTTGGCGTGGATGGAAGAACGGCGGATGCTCTCGGGTCGGCCGTCCGTAACCCCTGTCGGCGCGATCTCGGTGGGGATCGTCGGGGGAAAAGTGCTCGCGGATCTCGATTACAGCGAGGATGTGAAGGCCGCGGTTGACATGAACGTCGTCATGGCCGGCGAGGATCGGTTTGTCGAGCTCCAGGGGACGGGAGAGCACACGGCCTTCTCCGGTGAGGACTTGTCCGTGATGGTCGCAGCGGCCCGCGAGGGGATCCGCCAAGTCCGCGCCTGGCAGGAGGCGGCGCTTAAAGAATAGTCATGAGACATGGGTCATGAGTCATGTATGGCGGGATGATCCCATGACATGTATCGCGTGACGCATGACGGTTCGTATCTTTCCGATCGTCCTGGGGACCACCAACCTCAAGAAAAAGGCCGAGATGGCCCGGATCCTCGCCGCGGCCGATATCCCAACAGCTCCCTGGCCTGAGGATTTAACCTTCCCCGAGGTTGTAGAGGACGGCGCGACCTTCGCCGCCAATGCCGCGAAGAAGGCTCGGGCGTTTTCGGCGGCGCTCTCCGGACGTGCCTGGGTGCTGGCCGACGACTCCGGGCTCGAGGTGGACTTTCTTTCCGGCCGCCCGGGCGTGCTTTCCCATCGCTACGCCGGAGAGCCTCCCGATGATGGACGCAACAACCAGAAACTTCTTGTCGAGATGCAGGGGGTCCCGCGCGCGCGGCGCACGGCGCGCTTCCGATGCGCCCTGGCTCTGGCGCGGGGCCCGGAGGAATTTTTCTCGATTGAGGGAGTCTGCGAAGGGGTCATCGCTGAATTTCCCCGGGGGGACCGCGATTTCGGCTACGACCCGGTGTTCTTCTACCCGCCGGCGGGAAAAACCTTCGCCGAAATGTCCCCGGAAGAAAAAAACGCCGTGAGCCATCGGGGGGCGGCCTTGCGGGCTCTGGCTCGGCATCTGGGAGAGCAGGAGCTCCTCGGCCGAACGCTGCCCCCCGTTTTTTACCGGAAGGCGCTCAAGGGTTTTTGGGTATGGGCTAAGAAGATCCGTCGGAAGTTGCGCGCGTCCTGATATCCCACGGCCTCGGCGATCTGGGCAATTGTCAGGGAGGAGGTGCAGGCGAGTTCCTTGGCCTTCCGGACGCGCACCGCCTGCAGGTAATGGTTGGGGGTTTGTTTCAAGTGCTTGCGGAAGAGCTTCCAGAGCATCTCCGGGCTTGCGCAGGCGTGGCGGGCCACCTCGGCGGACTGATACATCTCGGCGTAGTAATTTTCAAGATACTCAATCGCCAGTTTCAAGCGTGGGTCCAGGAAGGTTTTTTTCGGAAGCGCCGGCAGCGCTTCGCACTTGGTGAGGTGCCGGCGGAAGAGCGTCAGAATCAAGTCTTGGCAGGCGACATGGGTTGCCAGGGGAGCTTCCAGGGCGGCGACTTTAGCCATGGCGGTTTCGAGTTTGGCGATCTCTTTCTGGAGAGGGGCGTCCAAGGCGTGGGGCCCGGTCGGGAACCGCACGGCGTCCAGAGGGTAGGGCATGCAGACCGATTCCCAGAGGTGGGTGAACGCGGGAGGCATGAGCCACACCTGCCGGATGGGTGCGGCGGTCTCCGGGAGCCGTGTGAAGGGGTTCTGTTCCGAAGGGTTGACGAGGAGGTATTCGCGGGGCGAGACCGCGACAACGCGGTCCCCTATCCAAAACCGTTGAGGTTTCCCGATGGGATGAAGGAGTACCCAGGTGCGCGGCGGGTACGACAGAGGGCGCCAAGGAGGGGGGTTTTTCCGGCAGCACGCCGAAAACCGAACGACGGATGAGCTCGCCAGGATCTCCCCCTTCTGCGTCAGGGCGCTCAGGTGATCGCGGAAGGTTGGATGCAATGTCTTGTGGCGGCAGAAGAGCCGGACGGGCGTGCGGGCTCCCTGGGGAAGAACAAAACGCAGCGACAGTTGAGTGTCGCCTCGCAGCCAAAGTGTGTAGCCGCCGGGGGGGAGGGACATCTTCGTGGAGAGGAGCGCAGGGCCCGCCGGCGGAGGAATGCCCGCCGCCACCGCCGTCACGGGGCGGCCCACACCGACCGGCCGGAGGGAGAATGTGATCCGCACGGGGAGAGGAAGGGGGAATCCTTCCGGCGGACGATTGACGAGAATCGAGAAATTCACGGGGAGATCTCCGGTGCGCGGATCGGGGGGGCCCCGGGAGATGACAATGTTTCGGATATCAGGAGGCATGGCGGCGGGCAAATCTACCCGGAGGGGAGAGAAGGGTCGGCCCGCGGTGCCGAGGTCGCACGCATGCTCATGCCATGCGTCTCCAAAAAGAACTTTAAGCAGATATTATATAGGCGCCTGGGGCGGCTTGGCGTCACTCCTCAACACGAGTTTCCCCAGTTCATAGGTGGATTCTGCAAGGTGCGAGCGTTCCGAAGAGGGCACGCAGTCCCCAGATGAGCCGGTAGTATTCGTGGCGGCAT